>JALQWD010000116.1 GCA_023260175.1 Candidatus Nanopelagicaceae bacterium
TGAGCACCACCGCAAAACCTAAAGCTGCCGCCATCGCGCTTGCTTGGCGCTCAGGCGAGAAGAGAACAAAAGATGCTAACGCGCTCTGAAAGATGCCATCGGTAAATTGGCCGCTCCAGCGAACTGCAAGTAATTTTCGCAAGCGAGGATGCAGTAGTAACGCGAAGAATTCCTGCATGTGCTAACTCTATTGGTTAATTACAATTACTCCATGAGGTCCAAACGCTCGTTCATCGATTATTCACTCGATAAGCGCGCAACTTTGATTGCACTCTTCCGTGGCGCAACTGATGCCTGCGATGCCGACCCATATTTAATGCGAGCTGCGAAGTTTCATGGAGAGAAAGCAGATCGAAATTGTCCGGTTTGCAAAAAGAATGAACTCGTTGAACTTCGATATACATATGGCGATCAATTAGGTCAGTATCAAGGTCGAATCAAAACCATCGCAGAGTTAATGCAGATGGAGTTGGAATTTGGCGAGTTCCGCGTTTATCTGGTCGAAGTCTGTAAGTCCTGCCACTGGAACCACTTAGTTCACTCATTTACCTTGGGCGACGGGGTGAATCGCAAGCCACCACGCAAGAAGCCGACCTTAGAAGATGAGGATTACAGGTAATCTTTCGCCATGTTCAGCTTAACCAGTATTTCCAAGCGTTTATTAGCCCGAATTGCAATCTTCGTTGGTGGTTTTGGTTTCGTTGCTGGCGCAACGCTCTTTGTGTTGGCTTACTTCACTGTTGATATTCCGAATCCAAATGATTTCGTAAATACTCAATCAACAATTATTCAATATTCAAATGGTTCTGAAATCGGACGTATCGGTGCACAGAACCGAACCATTGTGCCTCTTGCAAAGATGCCGCTTCATCTTCGCCAAGCAGTTTTAGCGGCCGAAAATAAAAATTTTTATAGCGAACACGCATTTAGCGTAAGCGGTTTTGCACGTGCGATTATCGATAACATCAAAACTTTAGGACGCGGTGGTGGCGGTTCGACTATCACTCAGCAATATGCAAAAACCGCATTCTTAACACAAGAACGAACCATCACTCGAAAAATCAAAGAGTTGGTTATTGCAATCAAATTAGAGAATCAATTAAGTAAAGATCAGATCCTTGAGAATTACTTGAATACTATTTACTTTGGTCGAGGTTCGTATGGTGTTGAGACTGCTGCGCAGCAATACTTCAACCGCAGCGCAAAGCAATTAAATCTTGCTCAATCTGTTGTTATTGCATCAATTCTTAACTCTCCTGGTTATTACGATCCGCAGTACGGCAAATCAAATGTCGAACGTTTAAATAGTCGCTTCACATATGTATTAGGTCAAATGGAACGCGCAGGTTGGATCACTGCATCCACCGCTAAAGCAACCAAGATGCCGACCATCATGCCTGGCACTTCTGAAGGTTGGTTATCTGGACCTAAGGGATATTTAATTGAAATGGTTCGCGCTGAGTTAATCAAGCGCGGCTTTACTGAAGATCAATTGATGAAGGGCGGACTTATCGTTAAGACCACCTTCGATCAAAAGGCCCAGACCTCAGCAATGGCTGCAGTTGCGAAGTACACCCCAGCAAATGCACCTGAGAATCTGCACGTTGGTTTAGCTGCAATTCGCCCAGGAACCGGCGAAATCATTGCACTTTATGGCGGTCGCGATTATGTAAAGCGCCAATTAAATGATGCAACTCAATCAATTGCGTTAGCAGGTTCAACATTTAAACCATATGCACTAGCTGCAGCTTTGGAATCTGGAATTCCTTTAACATCAATGTGGAATGGCGATACACCTCAAACATTTGACGATGCCGGCAAGCCATACATTGTTAATAACTACGGTGCCGAAGGTTGGGGCCAAGTTGATCTTATGACAGCTACTGCTCACTCAATTAATACTGTTTATGTGCCACTTGGAATTAAAGCTGGCCCGGATAAAGTAGTTGACGTTGCACGTCGTGCAGGCATTCCAGATTCAATTGCAATGATGCCAACACCATCTGTTGTATTAGGTGCAGCATCACCACACGTAATTGATGTCGCCGTTTCATATGCAACCTTTGCATCTAACGGCGTTTATGCGGCTCCATGGTTTATCACCGAAGTAAATGGTTCAAATGGTGGCGTCCTTTATCAAGCAGCTTCACCATCACCAAACACCGTATTTAGTAAAGATGTAATGGCAGATTTAACTTATGCGTTACAAGAAGTTGTAACCAACGGAACTGCTACTTACGGAACATCCGGACTTGGACGTCCTGCTGCAGGTAAGACGGGTACATCAGAGCAGAATGCATCTGCTTGGTTTAGTGGTTACACACCGCAACTTGCTGCATCTGTTGCGATGTTCCGCGATGATGCAACACAGACACTTAACGGTATTGGCGGATTGAACTCCGTTACCGGTGGAACTTTCCCTGCAAAGATTTGGACCGCATTTATGAAGGGCGCGCTTAAGGGTCAACCAGTGCTCTCATTCCCTAAGCCAGTACATATTGGTGGCACCGATCCTGTTGTAATGACAAGTGGCGGCAAGCAATCAATGAAGAAAAAGAAGTAATTTCTGTTTCGAAATACTCGCGTATTACTAGCGCTCGCAATAGTCGCTAGTTTGCTCTCATTTTTGAAGTTTTCACACTGCGAAAAGCGCGATTGGGCTTCCCCAGATAATTACATCCACGCTTGTTACACAGATATTGCACCTCTATATACAGAGCGCGGATTAGATAAAGACATCTGGGCATTCGGTAGCGGCGATCAAAGCGTTGAGTACCCAGTACTTATGGGCGTTGCAATGTATTTAACTGCGCTACCAATGCGCGATATGCATGATTACTACTTTTTAAATATTTTCTTACTTGCCTTTCTATTTATGTTTACGGTTTTCATAGCGCAACGAATAAACGGTTACGGGTTTTATTACGCGCTCACCCCAGCAGTAATTGGTTCGCTCTTCATCAATTGGGATTTAT
>JALQWD010000163.1 GCA_023260175.1 Candidatus Nanopelagicaceae bacterium
ACCGGAGCTGCTGCATCTGGAGCAAACTCAGCAGAATTTGCATCTTTGATTCCTCCCAAATTACGCGCACCTTCAATCACCATGCACTGCAAACCTAAGCACAAACCTAAAGTCGGAATCTTATTTAGCCGCGCAAAGTTAAGCGCGCCAACTTTTCCTTCGATTCCACGAACACCAAAACCACCCGGAACGCAGATCGCATCTACATCGCTAAGAGCAGCTTTAGCACCTTCTGTAGTTGCACAGTCATCAGATGGAACCCATTTGATTTCAACTTTTGCACTATTTGCAAAACCACCGGCACGTAGCGCTTCAGTAACTGATAGATAGGCATCTGGAAGATCGATGTACTTACCAACCAAGGCAACTTTCACATGATGCTTTGGATTGTGAACTACATCTAGAAGTGTTCCCCAATCTCCCCAATTGACATCATTGGCCTTCAAGCCCAAACGACGCACAACGTACGAATCTAAACCTTCGTTAAATAGAACCTTAGGAATGTCGTAAATTGATGGCGCGTCTACTGCAGCTACAACAGCTTCTTGATCAACGTCGCACATTGCAGAGATTTTGCGCTTTACAGATTCTGGAATCTGTCGATCAGAGCGAAGTACCACTCCGTCTGGTGCAATACCAATGCTTCGTAGCGCAGCCACTGAGTGTTGAGTTGGCTTCGTCTTTAGCTCGCCCGAAGGCCCAATATAAGGAACCAAGGAAATATGAAGATAGAAAACGTTGTCACGACCCACTTGTTGACGAATCTGTCTAGCAGCTTCTAAGAATGGCTGTGATTCGATATCACCAACAGTTCCACCAATTTCGGTAATAACTAAATCAACATTTGGGCCATCAAATGCCAACATGCGTTCTTTAATTTCATTGGTGATATGTGGAATAACTTGAACAGTCTCTCCCAAATATTCACCACGACGTTCACGACTAATAACACGTGAATAAACCTGGCCAGTAGTTACGTTTGCATCGCCTGAAAGTGCGCGATCTAAGAATCTTTCGTAGTGCCCGATATCTAAATCGGTCTCTGCGCCATCGTCAGTTACGAAAACTTCGCCATGTTGGAAAGGATTCATGGTGCCAGGATCAACATTTAGGTATGGATCCAGTTTTTGCATTGTGACGCGTAATCCGCGAGCCACCATTAATCGACCAAGACTGGAAGCGGTTAAACCTTTACCGAGACTTGAGGCGACTCCGCCAGTTACAAAGAGATGTTTAGTCACATGAGAATTGCTCATGGAGCAGAAACTTATCACTCTTTTCTAGCGCGACTCTGCAATTAGCTCCTCTGCGTGTTTAAGCGCTGAAATTGAATCTTCGTGGCCCGCCAACATGCGTGCAATCTCTTCGATTCGCTCCTCGTTTGAGACGTTGCGCACTTGGCTTAAAGAAACAGACCCGGTTTCATCCTTTGAAACCACAAAGTGAGTATCGCCCCACGCTGCAACCTGAGGTAGATGAGTTACAACTATTACTTGAGCAACTTTAGAGAGCGCCTTTAAACGACGACCAACTTCGATGGCGGCCTTGCCGCCTACGCCAGCATCTACTTCGTCGAAAATATATGTACCGATCTCCTCTTTCATTGCAATCACCACTTCGATCGCTAACGCAACACGTGAGAGCTCACCACCAGATGCGCCTTTTGCAATCGAAACCAGCGGGCCATCTTTATGCGTTTGTAGAAAGAAATTAACTTCATCAAATCCACTTGAAGTTAGATCGGCAAAATTACTTCCGGTTTTAACATCTACAACCAAATTTGTATTTGGCATCGATAGTGCATGAATTTCCTCAGAGGCAGCCTTTGATAACTTGCTTGCAAAATCAACTCTTACCTTAGAAATCTTTACTGCTTCATCTACGGCGCGCTTCTGTAGCGTAACGAATTCCATCTCAAGTTCAGCTATGCGATCATCGCCTCCTTCTAAATCTGCAATCTCATTATCAAGATTCGCGCCAAGTTCAATTAGCTCATGGAGCGCCTGATTAGAATCACTGCTTGTAGATTTCGAATGCTGCTTTATGAATTTATTTAGTTCGCTCTTTCGATTCTGTAGGTGCTCAAGGCGTCCGGGATCGGCAGCTAAATCTGAGAGATAGCTTGCCAGATTTGCGGCAATATCTTGGACCTCGAAAAATGCTTCATTTAATTGATCGCTAATTTCGGTAAGCGATGGATCTAGCGCTACCGCCTTTTCGAGTGATTTCTTGGCGATACCAAGGGCAGTTAGCGCTCCGCTTTCGTCTGCTTCGAGAATTCCACTTGCAGCGCCAGCTGTACTGGTTAAACCCTCAATTGAATTTAAGCGACTAATCTCATCATTTACCTCTTGAAGCTCGCCAGCTTGAGGTTTGATTTTCTTGAAAGCTGTAGCAAATTCTCGTAGCGCTTCTAGCTGTCGTTCGCGTTCACGACCTGCGCTCTTCATTGACTTAATTCGTTTGGCCAATTCCGATGCTTCGGAGAGCAAACTCTGTAAATCAGAGAGATCTATATTTGCATAAAGATCCAGAAGTTCTAAATGCTTGGTTGACTTTGTAAGTGTTTGGCTTGCAGCCTGACCGTGCACCATTACCAATTCTTCAGCAATATCTTGCAGAGCCGATGCACTCGCTGCAGAGCCACTTGCAACAGCTTTTGATTTTCCATCCTTAGTAACTGTTCTAGTAAGAATCAGCTCTCCATCTTCGGAGATAATTCCCTTTTCATCAAAGCGATCAACAAATTCTTTAGGAATATTGAAGATGGCATTAGCAACTGCGCGCTCAGAGCCATGGCGGACAAGTGCTGAATCTGCCTTTCCGCCAAGCACGAGATTTAAAGCGGTAAGAACCATCGTTTTTCCTGCGCCAGTTTCACCAGTGATAACGGTTAAGCCTGGGCCAAACTCAAGGTTTGATTTTTCGATTACACCAATGCCCGAAATGCTAATTTCATTGAGCGTTGGACGTTTACGCACCGCGCCAACCTTCGACAGGTAATTTGAATTTTGCTACTAATCGATCGCTGAAATTGGTGCTATGTACGTGGGCCAATTTGATTGGGTCATTTGCGCGTTTTACCTTTACGCGATCTCCGACTTGCAAACTCTCAAAGCGAAGCGCATCCGCTTTAACGATGCCATCTTCAGAGAGAATATCTATTGCGATATCCGATGAAGGAGGAATCACAAGCGGTCTGGTAAATAGCGCGTGAGCTGCAATTGGAGTTACCACCAGCGCGTCAGTCTGAGGCCAAATAATTGGTCCGCCAACGCTAAATGCATATGCAGTCGATCCGGTTGGCGTTGCCACGATTAAGCCATCAGCCCACCAGCTACTGATCGGACGTCCATCAATTTGAAGCAAGAGCTCAATCATTGTGCCTTGTTCGCACTCAATTGTTACTTCATTTAACGCCCAACCATTTGATGAAACTTGGCCATTTCGTTCGATTTCATATTCCAAAATTAGACGAGGTTCGATTACATAACTCTTATCTATGATTGCTTTTGCAATCTCTTCGAAAGAGCTCTTTTCAACCTCTGCCATGAAACCAACGCGACCTAAGTTAATTCCTAGAAGCGGTACGCCCAATCTGCGTGCAATTACCGCGCCGCGAAGAATGGTTCCATCTCCGCCTAAAACAATAACAATCTCAGCATCAGCATCTTCAACAAATTCAAAACCTGTCAGATGCGATTTGATCTTCGCTTCAGCTTCAATCGCCTCTGCACGATTGCGATTTACAACGAATATTGCTCTGCGATTACTCATTACTGTGGACCTATCGCAATTGCGGCATCTAGATCTACTTCATTAATTTCGCCAGCGCCGCGACGTAACCATAAGAAATACTCAACATTTCCAGCAGGGCCAGGAAGAGATGATGCGACAACTCCTAGCGTTCCTAATCCAACATCGAATGCACTCATTGCAACATCTAAAACTGCTGCTTTACGAAGTGCTGGATCGCGCACTACTCCACCAGCGCCAAGATGTTCGCGACCAACTTCAAATTGTGGCTTTACCATCAATAAATAATCTGCCTCTGGCTTTGAAACTGCAGCTAGAGCTGGAAGTACTAGAGTTAAAGAAATAAAAGATAAATCTGCAACGATCAAATCAACAGGTTCGCCAACTTGTTCGCCAGTTAAGTGGCGAATATTGGTGCGATCAAGAATCTTTACGCGTGGATCTTGTCGTAGTTCCCAAGCCAATTGACCGTATCCAACGTCGACTGCAACTACTTCAGCGGCGCCGCGCCGTAGAAGGACATCAGTAAATCCGCCGGTTGATGCACCGGCATCTAGCGCGCGCTTGCCTTCAACTTTAATCTGCGGAAATGCATCTAACGCGCCAGCCAATTTATGGCCTCCGCGAGAGACAAAGTCATCGCGATCGCCTTGGATAACAATTGAAGTTTCCGCATCTACTTGCGAAGCGGATTTTGTAGCCGGAATTCCATTTACTAAAACAGAGCGAGATTCAATTAGATCTGCCGCATTCTCGCGCGAACGCGCAAGGCCACGACGGACCAGTTCGGAATCTAATCTGTTCTTCATTTTAAAATTAAATTTCGTCGATGCTCTTTAGCGCTTCAGTTAACTTTGCATGAAGCGCTTCATAGCGAGCAACATGCTCTGGCAATTCAGAACCTTCAATTGCGGCGAGCTCTGCACGGATCTCTTCTAAATTCACTTGACTCATTTCTTCGCTTTCTTCGCGGTAGCTTTCTTTGCAATTTTCTTTTCTGGCTTCTTAGCTGCAGTCTTAGCTGCAGTCTTAGCTGCATTCTTAGACTTGCCTTCAAGCGCCGCGATACGCGCTTCTAGTTTTAGAAACTCTGAACGCTTGACAAAGCCGCGTTTGGTTACGGCCTTCTCAACTTCATCTTCGATGCGCTCCTTTAGTGCCTCACCGCTCTCTTGAAGCCAGTTATTAACCTGGCCAGCAAGTTCGGCTGGGTCAGCATCCTTAAGGCGCTTTAAGTTATCGCGCAGATCTTTAATAGCCACGCGATAACTTTACCTCGTAAAGCGAACTTTAAAATGGCTTTGAATTTGCGCTAAAGAGGGCGTCAGAGGCGCTTTATCTCGGTGGTGACAACTTGCCAACGACTTGCAAGACCTGTTCCGCTCTTCCAAAACCGCCTGCGAATAGAGCCGCTTATCTCTACCCATTCGCCGTCTTTGAGCGAAGAAGCTGTTCGCCTAGTTTTAGCGCTCCAACTCTCCAAATCGATTGTGTCTACTCCGCCTTCGGGTCTAGTGATTGCAATTCGAAATTGCACGACCAAGTCACCGCTTGGTAATTCTCGTTCAGAACCTAAAGTGGTAACCCAACCTCTTAGGGCAACATCATTTAGTGAGTAATCAACTTCTTGCTCAGGGTCAATCTTTGTACTGGTCATAAAGCCTCCTGCTTTAAGTTTTGGATTTCAATAAGTGCAATCCTCAACTAATGCAGCGACAGAGCGCTAAAAGTTATTCACAGCGTTCGGCTGCGTCAGTACTCTCTTCGACATCTAAATCTGCGCACTTCTTAAACCACTTCTTTGCTTCATCGTCGCGACCTGCGGCAGCTAAAGCATCTGCGTAGGCATAACGTAAGCGAATTGCCCAGGAATTATTTTCAGTATTCAAATCATTTGTCTGCAGAGTTACCACCGCTGCATCGATTTCGCCTAAATCACGGCGGGCACCGGCTGCAACAATTCGCAATTCGACAGCCTGCTCTTTCGCTAGCTTCTTCGCTTCAGGAGCGCCGGCAAGATCTAAAGCCTTACGAGGTCTGCCAAGTCCGCGTTCACAATCTGCAAGCACTGGCCAGATAGAAACATCTCCATTAATTCGAAATGCTGCCTTTAAATCTTTAATTGCAATTTCGTATTTACCTACGCGATACGCAGCATATCCAGCAGTCTCACGAACAACAGCTACGCGACCTGCGTGACGAACTGCGGCTTGTGCGTGCTCGTGCGCTGTCTCTGGTTCTGAATCTGCAAATGCATGAACACATGCAAGATGTTGTGAAACGATCTTTGCATTATCTGCACTTAAAGTTAAAAGATCACCGCGAGTTACCTTATCTAGCTCTTCACCAGTAATTCCTTCAGGAATAATTGGATCTTTTGTGAAATCTTTATTGATTGGACGACGATCATCTTTACGACGGTTCTCTAATGAGCGATCGCCAAAACGCTCATTTCTAGGCTTAAAAGCGCTGCTATTGCGGAACCCTGAACGTTCTCCATCGCGACGCGGACGATCGCTTCTTTCAGAACGTTCAGAACGCGGACGATCGTTTTCTCGACGCGGACGATCATTGCGATCATTGCGATCATTGCGTGGACGATCGTTGTCGCGACGCGGACGATCGCTACGTTCCGTATTTGAATTACGTGAATCAGAATTTCTTGAAGTTGATCCTGAGCGAGAGCCAGGTCGTGAAGGACGCGAAGAGTTTGAACGCGGACGATCTCCGTCGCGGCTAGGACGCTGTGAACGTTGTGGTCGATCAGAGCGACCAGAATTATTTCTATTTTCCATTTTGCATTCCTTTTTAAACTTACTCTTCACGCTATTTAGTTATTAAAATAAGAAAGGGGATATCAGTAAAGATATCCCCTTTTTATAAAAGAAGTCCGGCGGCGTTCTACTCTCCCACAAGGTCCCCCTTGCAGTACCATCGACTCTGAGAGGCTTAACTTCCGGGTTCGGAATGGGACCGGGTGTTTCCCT
>JALQWD010000186.1 GCA_023260175.1 Candidatus Nanopelagicaceae bacterium
GAAGAACCAAATAGCGATGTCACTGTTCCATATTTAATTATGGTGCGATCGGTATCTGATGTTGGTCCAGTGACATCACCAGATATCTCCCACCAGTTACAACCCGCTAAAGATGTGGCAAATACTGCGCCACAAGTCATGCTTTCGCAGCCCTTTAAATCAGCGGCTAACTTCTTATTTGCGGAGGAAAGCCCAACAAGCTCTTTGCTAGTTGGAACTTTTGCATAAATATCATCGCTTTGAATGTAGCCCTTGGGTGGCCAGACTGCTTTTGGCGATGGAGTCACTTTAACTTTTTTTCGCGGCTTTGGTTTGTAGACCACAACCTTCTTCTTAGTCGCAGTAGCAGTTGGCTTAGCCGTTGCTTTGGCGGTTGTCTTTGCGGTCGCCTTAGCTGTGACTCTTGGTGTTGCTTTAGCGCTGGGTTTTGTAGTTACTTTTTTAGTTGGGGTAGGAGTTGGTTTTTTAGTCGCGGCATTAGCTGTTCCGCTAAGTAGCGAAAAAGCAATGATTGCAACTAATACTTTTCTCAATCGCGATCCCACCTAAATGTCTTAATAGCTAGCGCTACACCTAATACCAACCAGATGGCATTGATTAATATTCCACGACCAGTTTCCCAGCTCTTTGCCACCTCTTGCACAGCAAAGGTATCCGGCAGAAAGACTTCGCGCATTCCTTGAGTTAGCCACTTAAGCGGAAATATTGCAGCAACTTGCTGCATCCATGATGGTAACTGGGTAAAGATAAAGAAGACACCGCTGAAGAATTGCAGAATGATTACAACAGGAGAGACAACTGCAGATGCACCACGACCTGTTTTAGGAATTGCTGAAAAGGCGATTCCCAGCGCAGTTGAATTAGCGCTACCCAGAATAAGTAGCAGAACAAATAGCCACCATTTCTCTGTTGTTGCAGGAAGTTTTAAGCCAAAGAAAGCAACACCGCCAGCAACTAATAAAACTGTCTGCGCAATCATGGAAGCCAATACAAGAATTGATTTACCGATGAAATATGAAGCAATAGGCATTGGAGTGCCACGTAAACGCTTCAACGCACCAGCATCACGTTCCATCGGAATCATGATTGCTAACTGCTGAAAACCGCTATTAACCATGCCAGATGCGATCATTCCGGCTACGAAATATTGGCTGAATTTAACGCCGGGCGCGAT
Source organism: Candidatus Nanopelagicaceae bacterium (assembly GCA_023260175.1). Next base: position 1,175 of record JALQWD010000186.1, read on the forward strand.
GGTGTCTTTGAAAACTGAACCAAAGATGACCATCAGAATTAATGGAAAGAAAATCGTAAAGACCACTGATTCGCGTTGACGCATAAATTGCTTGATTTCAAGCGCGCCGCGATGAATTCCTAGTTTTAGAGTATTCATTATTCGCCAATCATCTTTAGGTAGATATCTTCAAGTGAAGGTCTAATAACTTGTAGCTCTGGAACTTCTCCTTGGTATTTGGCAGAAAGCTCTTTCACAAACTCGGTTGGGTTTTCAGATTCAGCTTCTCCGTCGCGCCACTTGACTGTGGCAAGAGCGTTTTGACGATTGCCTAAAGTCGCTGGGGTAGCTACTTCAACAATCTTTCCGCGATTAATAACTGCTACGCGATCTGCCAAAGCTTCTGCTTCATCCAAGTAGTGAGTGGTCAAAAGAATTGTTGTTCCGGAGTTCTGGAGAGATTTAATTAAATCCCAAAATTGACGTCGAGCTTCAGGATCAAAGCCAGTAGTTGGTTCATCTAAAAAGAGTAGCTCTGGATTACCGATAATGCCCAGCGCTACATCTAGTCGTCTGCGCTGGCCGCCGGAAAGATTTCGAATTAAAGAGCTTCGTTTCTCATCCAAGCCGACGGCGTTAATAACTTCATCCGCGCTGCGAGGATTGCGGTAATACTTTGCGAAATGATGAACCGTTTCGGCAACGCTTAAATCGCCAGCATCCTGACTATTTTGATGGACGATTCCTAAACGGTTTCGCCATTGGCTATCGCCATGGTTTGGATCTACCCCAAGGACCGAAACAGAGCCCGAGCTGCGTTCACGGAAACCTTCTAAGATTTCAACGGTTGTAGTTTTTCCAGCGCCATTTGGCCCTAATAGAGAGAAAATCTCGCCCTGATTGATTGTGAGATCAACTCCTGCGACTGCGCTCAATTCACCATATTGCTTAATGAGCCCGTGGACCGTGACAACTGACATGGTGCAACGATGCCACAACTGCCTTAGAGATGCGAAAATACGCATGTGAGTCCGCGTAGAAATTACCCAAAGAATCGCCGCCCAAAGGCAGAAGAGCGCGACCCCTCAACTTCCAATCAAGTCATCGAAGAACATCTTGATGGAATTTATGTTGTCAGACAATTAACTGGATCTAGTTCAAATAAACCATATCGCTGTCCTGGTTGCGATCAGATGATTCCAATGGCAACTCCACATATCGTTGCATGGATTGAAGGCGATGAAGATTCACGTCGCCACTGGCATAAAGCTTGCTGGACTAAGAGAAATAATCGCAGACCAAATACACAGCGCACACGTAATGCGCCAAGGTATTAACTAAACCATTTACTTAATTTTGCAATCAATTTTTCTTGCGCTTGAGTGCGCTTGAAAGATGTTGCTCGCAAAGGAATTTCGAATCTAGGTTGTACATAGGTGCGTGCGTAGGTAAATTCAAAAAGTCCTTCTGGACCATGTATGCGTCCATAGCCGCTCTGCTTTGCACCACCGAATGGCACAGAAGGGATTGCGGCGAAGGTGAATGCAGTATTTATGCCAACCATTCCGCATTCCAAACGTTTGGCGATGGCATAGCCGTTGCGCTTTGAAAATACTGAAGCACCGAGACCGTATTCTGATGCGTTCGATAGCTCAATAGCTTCTATCATTGTTTTTACGGTGTTAATCGCAATGGTTGGCCCAAAAGTTTCATCTGTCATTGCGCTGCAATTCTCAGGTACATCTGCCATTACGACAGGGTTAACGATTCTTTCATTAACAGAAAAAACATCGCCAAATAGCATTTTGGCGCCCGCATTTGTGGCATCTTGAATATGGCCGCGAATAATCTCTAGTTGTTTTGGCATAGTCGCTGGCCCGTAACTAGTACCTGGCTCTAAGTTTTTAACTATATCCAGCACTGCTCTTTGGAATTTTTCCGAAACTTTTTCATGTACATAAACACGTTCTGCGCCAATACAAGATTGCCCAGCATTGGCCATCGCAGACCAGATCGTGTATTCAGCTGCTAATTTTATATTGGCATCTTTATCAACTAGCACAGGATCTTTTCCGCCACATTCAAGAAGAACTGGTGTCATGTTCTTGGCGCAGGTCTCTGCCACAATTTTTGCAGTTCTAGTAGAGCCGGTGAACGCCAATTTATTAATTGGTGATTCGCATAAGAATTTTCCAGTTTCGCCCAAACCAGTAATAGTTGCTAATACGTGAGGGATTGCAGAAACTTTATTGAAGGTCTCTGCAAGTAAAACTCCTACACCTGGCGTAAATTCACTTGGCTTGAATACAACAGTATTTCCCGCAGCCAAGGCATAAGAAATAGATCCCATTGGTGTGAACATCGGATAGTTCCAAGGCCCAATTACACCGATAACTCCATAAGGGATTCTTTGAACTTCAGCCTGCATGTTAAACATCAGTAAACCAGGCTTGCGGCGCTGCTCCTTTAAGTAGAAGCCTGCTTTCTTAGCAGCCCAACTCAAGTGAGCGATTGCAATGGATACTTCCAGTTGCGCATCACCGATTGGCTTTCCAGTTTCTAACGCGATGATTTCTGCAAATTCATCAGCACGCTTTGCGATTTCTCGCTTCCAAAGCAGAAGGACTCGCTTACGTGCAGCAAATTTGAGACCTTGCCATTGTGCTGCGCTATCGCTAGCTAATTTAACTGCGCCGTTTACCGCCTCTTTGGTGAAGATTTGGTGGCTGGCGATTACTTCGCCGGACCGTGGATTTAGCGAATCGAAGTGAGTCATGAGTAAATGGTAACGAGCATTATTATTTACGCTATGGCTGAACCGATAAGACCAAGCACAGTTCTGCCGTCCAAGCGTGATCTAACCAAGGTAATCACTGATGACGGCATTGAACTAGTCGTTGAGGTGGCGGCGCCGCTAAATCCATCTAGAGGGGCACTTTTGATGTGTCACCCAAATCCAACTGGCGGCGGAATGATGGATTCGCATGTTTATAAAAAAGCTGCCAATCGTTTACCAGCGTTGGCTGATTTAACAATCGTCAGATTTAACACCAGAGGAACTGCATCCGAACAAGGCAGCAGTACTGGAACCTATGATCAAACTAAACTTGAAAAACATGATGTCGAAGCAATGGTTAAATACTGTTTAGATGAATTGAAATTAGAGAATCTATGGGTAGTCGGCTGGTCTTTTGGCACAGAGTTAACTTTGAAATATGCAAGAGATTCTCGCATTAAAGGAATAATCTTGTTGAGTCCGCCAATGATGTATACAACTGTTGAGGAATTGACTTTCTGGGCAGAAGATGGTCGTCCAGTTATTGCGTTAGTCCCGGAACACGATGAGTATTTATCGCCAGCTGCCGCCAAAGAGAAGTTCGCAGCTATTCCACAAATAGAGATAATCGAAGGTGTAAACATGAAGCACCTTTGGTTAGGGGAGCCATCGGTTCAATTTGTGCACGATCAAATAATTAACAAGGTAGCACCAGAAAAGTATCCGCTACCTACCGAAATTTAACTTTGATCTGATTTAGGGTAAACAACTTCTTCAAGAATCAACAGGATTGATGCCGCAATTGGCACTGCAAGAATTCCGCCAACTAAACCAAGAAGCGATGCACCAATTAGCGCGCTCACGATTGTCACAAGTCCCGGAATAGAGAGTGATTTCTGCATGATTTTAGGCATTAATACGTAGTTCTCAAGCTGCTGGTAAACAAGATATGCAACTAATACTGCAATACCCGTTGCAACAGATTGTGTAAAACCGACGAGAGTCAGGATAGAGGAACCAATAAAGTGTCCAACCAGCGGAATCATGCCGCAAATAAATACCAACATGCCAAGTGCAATAGGCGAAGGTAGGCCAAGTACGGCGCAGAAGAGGGCCATTACAACACCCGCGACAAAAGCTACAGATATTTGGCTTCCGACGAATGCGCCAATTCGAGAAACAATCCCATCAGTAAGCGCTTTGATTCGCGATCTTCGTGAAGCAGGAGCTAAACGAATAGCCTGCTCGATTACTTCAGGCAAGCTAATTGTGAAGTACATAGTTAAAACCAAGATAGTAAGTGCAGTAAATATTCCTGAAATAAAGGTCTTACCTACACCCACTATTCCGCCAAAAGCAGAAATAATCAGAGTTCCATCGCTGGTAAGAGATTTAACTTTTTCAGTCAAAGAATCAATTAATCCATAATGAGTATTTATGTCATTGATAAATGCGTTGTTCTTCAAGTTTTCTAATAAAGCTGGTGCGCTGTCAATCAAACTTGTGCTTTGACGAACTACTGGCGGGATAATCAAAATTGCAAGTAGTGCAACGAAAATCAAGACCAAAGCTAAGATTGCTGAAACTGCAGCACCTCTGCTTAATCCGCGTTTGCGGAAGAATTCAACTGCTGGGTTAAGACCCATGGCCAGAAAAATCGAAATCAAAATCAAAACGAAGATTTGGCTTGCAGCGGCAAGCGATCTAAGAAGTACAAAGGCTGTTAGCGCTCCGCAAGTTGCAAGAAATCCAAAGTAGAAAGGTGAGCTTTTTTCGATCGGAGCACCTGGTGTACCGAAGTTTTCGGGTGATTTTGGTGATTTAACCGAAGATTTACGTAAGCGCTTAGTTATAGCCATGCGAATAGTTTAAATTACCAACCAAATTACGAGAGAATATCCCTATGTCACTGCGTATTACGGGTCTAGGCGAGGAGATCGGCGCAGTTATTGGCCTACCTTGGGAGCAACCTTTAGAAGAGTGGCCAGAGGATCCAATCCTTGCTGAAAAGCGTGGCATCTCGCGCCATATCGTTCGCCTGGTTCGCTCTGATGAAGAGGACCCAAATTCAGAGATTTATGCAGTTAAAGAGACTGTCATCGAATTTGCAAAGCGCGAATACAAAGCGCTTAATGAATTAAAGCGACTTGGCGCGCCAAGCGTTGAACCAATTGCAGTTATCGAAGGGCGCACAGATGCAAATGGCGAAGAATTGCCGTGCGCCATTGCTACAAGATTCCTGCCTTATTCATTGCCATACCGCGTGGTGCTTTCGCAATCAGTTTCAGAACATGACATTAACAATATGGCTAACGCACTTGCGTATCTATTAGTGCAATTACATTTACTTGGTTTCTGGTGGGGCGATTGCTCTCTATCAAACACTCTATTTAGAAGAGATGCCGAGAGTTTCGCGGCATATTTAGTAGATGCCGAAACCGGAGAATTTCAAACCAAACTCTCCGATGGCCAACGCGAACATGATTTAGAGATTGCATTCTTCAATGTGGCGGCAGAGTTAGAAGATTTACAACTTTCTGGCGTTCTCTATGCAGGCATGGATCCAATCCGTGCTTCAGAGGCAGTGCAACGTCGTTATCGCAGACTTTGGTCAGCCCTTAAAGATCCAAAGAAATTAGATCCAAACGATCGCCATGCGGTAGAACGTGCAATGCGCGAACTTCATGATCTAGGTTTTGCTGTCGAAGAAGTTCAAGTTTCTTTAGATAATGAAACACATATGCTCTCATTCCAACCACGTTTGGTTGCTGCTGGATACCATTCGGCAAAACTAAAAAACCGCTTTGGATTAGATGCTCAAGAGTTGCAAGCAAAGAGAATTTTGGCTTCATTTGATCGCTGGTATGCGCGTCAACCAAATAAGAGCAGTAAAGATGAGATGGCGAAGGAGTGGCTGGATACAGTCTTCTTCCCAATTCTCAATTTGATTCCAGATGAATTAAAGGGTCGCGTAGAGAGCGCCCAGATGTTCCATGAAATCCTGGAGAATCGTTGGTATATGACGGAAAAAGCAGGCTATGACGTTGGTTTAGAGGCGGCGACAAAGGCTTACATAAATGAAATTTTGCCGTTACGTATGGATTCTGGAGTTGAAACAGAGTGAAGCAACCTAATTTTGGCAGCGCATTTGATCTGAGCACCCTAAAGAAGCCTGCAGATAATGCATACATTCCGCAGGATTTACCAGGCGTTGAAGCGACCGTTGAAACATTGCCTAATCAGCTAATGCCGCTTTCGAATACCAAACCGGTAATTGTTCTTTGCTGGTCAGAACGTTTCCCGGAATCCCGCGAAACGCTAGCGCTTATGGGGAAATTAAATAAAGACGATAATGAATCTTGGCAGTTGGCAACTGTCGAAATTGAAAAGCAACCTCAGGTTGCTCAAGCTCTGCAGACTAGAGTTGTTCCTTATGCAATCGCTATTGTTAAAGAACAGGTTATGCCACTTTTTGAAAATCAATATCCTGAGAGTCAACTTCGAATGGTTATCGATAAAGTTTTAGCAATTGCAGCCGAACAGGGTATTGGAGAAGCGCCGGTCGAAAGAACTGAACCTGAAGAAGATGAGGCAATGGCTGCCCTTCAAGCGGGCAATCTGGATGGCGCGATTTCTGCTTATGAAAAATTAGTTAATCGCAAACCTGGAGATGCGATGGCTAAATCAGGTTTAGCGCAGATGCAATTGCTTAAGCGTACTCACGGAGTAGATCCTAAAACTGTAATTGAAAGTGCAGCTGCAAATCCAATGGATGTGGCGGCACAGATTGCTTGTGCGGATTTAGAAGTTTCTAACGGACAATTAGATGCGGCCTTCGAAAGGTTGCTCAATTGCGTAAGGAATCTAAATGATGACGATAAGAAGAAAGCTAAAGAGCACCTAATCACGCTCTTTGGTTTAGTTGATCCAGCGGATCCTCGGTTGGTACAAGCACGTAAAGATTTGGCTAGTGCGCTATTTTGATTAAGAGAGATGTTGCCTTAACTAAAGCCCTCTTCTTCCTCTTTGGAGTAGGGATCATGGGTTGGGTTCCTCGCTTTCCGGAACTCAAAGCAAATTTAGGCGTAAATAATGGTCTTTTTGGCTCTATGTTGAGCATGGGCGCTTTTGGTTCGCTGGCAGCGTTATTAACCATTGGCCACCTTGTAGATCATTTTGGCGCTAAACGAATGTTCTTCGTGGGGCAGACAATTTTGAGCTTTTCCTACATCTTGATTGTAAACGTTACAAATCTACAAGCATTTTTGATTATCAATATCTTGGTTGGTTTCTCAATCTCAACAATGCATATTGCGAATAACGCTCAGGCTTTCTTTGATCAAGATCGCGGCGGAAAGAATTTAGTGGTTTCTGCTTCAGGTTACTGGTCGGCTGGTTCCTTATTATCAACGGTGCTTTCAATGTACTTAATTGGCAAGGTTGACCTTAAGGTACATATAACCATACTTCATTTAATTGTTTACGTTCTGACGGTTTTAGTTATTTTGGCACGTAAAGATACTTTGATTCCTTCTAATCGTCATGATCGGATTAGCAAATCCATTCTTAATGATTTGAAGAAGTTTAATTTTGATTGGATTGTTAATTTTGGATTGATTTTCGGAATTATGTTGGAATTTGCAATCGGAGATTGGTCAACTATCTTTGCCAAAGAGGAAGGTGGCATTTCAGCCACCTTGGCGCCAATGCCATTCTTATGTTTTACACTCTTCATGATTGCTGGCAGAGTATCAATTACTCCACTTAGAAACCGATTTAATATTGAGAAGTTAGTGCGCTTCGGAGGAATTTTGGCTGGCACTTCATTTATTGCAGGTATCTGGTTGGTTGATATCTTCGGATTAACTGGTTTGATGATTTCTTTCTCATTGGCTGGGCTAGGTTCTTCATTTATCGGACCATCATTTTTGAATATCGCAAATACTCGAATCAATCTGCCATCAAGTATTGTGATCGGCCAAATCAGCGCTGTAAACGTAATGCTCTCTTGGGTCTTAAAGCAGATTATTGCTTTTGTTGCTCAAGTGGCAGGTTTGCAAGTAGCGCTAACTATTCCAGCGTTATTAGCTATCGCGGTAGGGCTATTTACTAAGGTTTTTAGGCCAATTCCAGCCAAATAGTTGCCATCGGAGGAATGCGTAATGTTCCATGGCAATCTTCTCCGATAATAACTTCAGAGTTAGTCACTCCTGAACCACCATATTTAAGGTCGTCAGTATTCAATACTTCTCGGTACTTACCTGGCTTTGGAACATACATTTTGTAATTTTCGTGTGGCACAGGGGACCAGTTAGTTACAGAGATAAGTGGTTTGCCACTATCAGACCAACGCGCATATGCCATCACGTTAGCTGCGCCATCGTCGCCAACCAACCACTGGAATCCATCAGAAAAATTATCTCGCTGCCATAAAGCTTCAGTTTCTTTATATTTATGATTGATATCAGCGACTGCTTTTTGCACGCCTTTATGTTCATCAAATTCAGTTAAGTACCACTGCAGCCCATCAGATGCGCTCCACTCTTCGTTCTGAGCGAATTCAGAACCCATGAAAAGAAGCTTCTTACCTGGATGCGACCACATGTATCCATAAAGTGCACGCAGTTGCGCTAGCTTCTGCCAACGATCACCAGGGAATTTGTTTACTAGCGAACCTTTGCCGTGCACAACTTCATCGTGCGATAGCGGCAACATGAAGTTCTCACTAAATGCATAGAGAATCGAAAAGGTAATTTCATTGTGGTGATACATACGATGGATTGGTTCGTGAGATAGATATTGCAAAGTATCGTGCATCCATCCCATATTCCATTTGTATCCAAAACCTAATCCACCAAAACCAGTATCGCGTGTAACTCCTGGCCAAGCAGTTGATTCTTCAGCGATCATCATGATGCCTGGATGATGCTTATATGCAGTCGAAGTTGCCTCTTGCAAGAATTGAACCGCCTCTAGGTTTTCACGACCACCGAATTGGTTTGGAACCCATTCGCCCTCTTTACGTGAATAATCTAAATAGAGCATCGACGCGACAGCATCAACTCGTAGGCCATCAATGTGGAACTCATCGAGCCAATAAAGCGCGCTAGCAACTAAGAAATTGCGAACTTCGTTACGGCCAAAATTGAAGACCAAAGTGCCCCAATCAGGGTGTTCGCCCTGACGTGGATCGGCATGTTCGTAGAGCGCTGTGCCATCGAATTTTGCTAGCGCCCATTCATCTTTTGGAAAGTGCGCAGGAACCCAATCAAGAATGACTCCGATACCTGCTTCATGCAATTTATCTACTAAATGACGGAATTCATCTGGTGTACCAAATCGAGAAGTTGGCGCAAAGAATCCTGTTACTTGATAACCCCATGACGGTGCATATGGGTGTTCTGTTACCGGTAGAAACTCAACGTGTGTAAATCCTTGTTCCTTGATGTAGTCAATTAGCTCAATTGCTAATTGTTGATAAGAGAGCCCTACACGCCAAGAACCCAAATGAACTTCATAAACAGAAACAGGGGAGTTCCAAGATTGGTAACTCTTGCGAGCTTCCATCCACTTTTTATCGTTCCATGAATAATTGGATTCGTTGACTATAGAAGCGGTGCTTGGTGGTAATTCACATTGACGCGCCATCGGATCTGCATGGTCTACCCATTGACCCCAGGATGAACAGATTGCATATTTGTATTTGAGTCCTGGTCCGACATCAGGAAGAAAAATTTCCCAGATTCCAGAGTTTCCAATTTTCACCATTGGGTTGGTGCTCTTGTCCCAATAATTATTATCATGAATTAGAGATACCGCTGAAGCATTCGGTGCCCACACGCTAAATGCAGTTCCGATTAGATTGCCTTTTGAATCTCGCTTTACATGCGAACCAAGCGCATCCCACAACTTTTCATGACGCCCTTCATTAAATAGATGAAGGTCCATCTCTCCGATTGAAGAGTTAGGGTTTAGAAAAGAAGTCATCAGAGTTCCACCTTCACGATATGTGCGACTTTTCCTACAGGACGGCTAGGTTGCAAGCGCACAAAGGTATGTGCTGACCAATGATGGCTTGTTTCATCAAGTAAATCAGTGACTTTGAAGTGCTCCTGATTTAAGCCAAGCGCCTGCATATTCCAATGAACCGTGGTCTCTTGAGCGTAAGTTGGATCAAGGTTTACTACAACCAAAATTAGATTATCGCCTTCGCGCTTTGAGTAAGCGATGATTGCGCCGCTATCAGTTTGATGGAAGTGCAAATTACGTAGACGTTGTAGCGCAATATTCTCTTTGCGGATCTTGTTTAGCTGCGCGACAAACGGCGCAAGAGTCAAACCTTTTTTCGCTGCACCTTCCCAGTCTCGGGTGCGGATCTGATACTTCTCAGATTCCCAATACTCTTCTTTACCTTCTGCTAATGGTTTTGATTCATAAAGTTCATAACCGGCATACATTCCCCAAGAAGGAGTTAAAGTTGAAGCTAGTACTGCACGTAGTGCAAACATCGCAGGATTGCCGCTCTGCAAGTGATACGGCAAAATATCAGGAGTATTTACCCAGAAGTTTGGACGGAAGAATGAACTAGTCCAATGTGCTACTTCATTTCCGTAAGCAGTTAACTCTTCCTTGCTGGTACGCCAAGTGAAATATGTGTATGACTGCTGGAATCCAGCTTTACCTAAAGCATGCATCATTGCTGGTTTTGTAAATGCTTCAGCTAAGAAAACGACTTCTGGGTTCTCTTTGTAAATCGTCGCTATAACATCTTGCCAGAAGTGAACTGGCTTTGTATGTGGATTATCTACGCGGAAAATTTTGACACCTTTAGAAATCCATAGTCGCAGAATACGGAGTGATTCATTAAGAATTCCCTGATAATCCTGATCAAAATGAATCGGATAAATATCTTGATACTTCTTTGGGGGATTCTCCGCATATGCAATCGATCCATCAGGGCGATGGCTAAACCACTCTGGATTGCTCTTTACCCAAGGGTGATCAGGGCTTGCCTGCAGCGCAAAATCCAGTGCAATTTCAATATCTAATTTTGCTGCTGCTTTAACAAAATCTTCAAAATCTTGCATAGTGCCAAGAACTGGATTGATGGTGTCGTGGCCACCTTCTTTGCCACCGATTGCCCACGGTACGCCAGGATCATTTGGCCCAGGAGTTAAAGTGTTATTTGGACCTTTACGGAATTGCACGCCAATTGGATGAACTGGCGGCAGGTAGAGCACATCAAAACCCATCTCCTTTACGCCAGCTAAACGCTTCTGAGCATTCTTAAAGTTGCCACCTTCAGAGCGTGGGAAGAATTCATACCAAGCCCCAATTAATGCGCGGTCACGATCTGAACGAACTGGGAATGAATCCGATTTAGATACTAATTTTTTTAGGGGATTAAAGTGGAAATATTGGCGAACTTCTGGAGTATTTGCCCAAGAGAATCTTGTAGCCGCATCGACTTTCTTATCGCGTAACTTAGCAATAAGTGGTTCGAGTAATTTCTTAGCGCTCTTATCTGAAGCAATTGTCTCTTCGTATAAAAGTGCACCAATTTCGCACATTAAATCAGCATCAACATTAGCTGCAATTTTAATCTCACCATCATGCTCCCAGGTTAGGAATGGATGATCGTAAGTTTCGATATGGAAGGTAAATTCGCCGAGGCCATTTGTATTTACCCAAGTTTCATAGCGATTGCTACCAGGTGAAGATTCGTGCATTACAGAGCGGCAAATTTCATTGCCTTTTGAATCTATAACTACTGCCTGAGCTCCGAAGGCATCATGACCCTCGCGAATTACGGTTGCTTCTACTTTAAATTTTTCAAATGGAATCGTCTTTACAGGGACATACTCGCCACCGAACCAGATGGTCGGGGAGATGTCGCTGGC
>JALQWD010000044.1 GCA_023260175.1 Candidatus Nanopelagicaceae bacterium
CAGATCCAGCTGCTTACAAGAAGGCAACTGTTGATGGAATCGTTTGGGATATTGCACAGTCAGCAACAAACCAGAAGGCAGCTGTTCTAATTGCAGATGCTGCGAAGGCTGCTGGCATTGTAATTAAGTTCAACTTCATTCCATCAGGTCAGTACTACTCAACCGTTATGGATACCACCAAGCAGAATGACATTTCATCTGCTGGTTGGGGTGCTGACTGGGCTAACGCTTCAACAGTTCTTCCAGAACTATTCACCAAGGAAGGTGGATTTAACCTTTCACAGAACTGGAACGATGCAGCTTATGCAGCGTTCAAGAAGCTATCTGACAGCGGTAAGAACGAAACAAACCGCACAAAGCAGGCAGCTATCTGGAAGAAGGCTTCACAATATGTAATGGATCAGTACTGGATCATCCGTCCAGTGTTCTCTAAGGCACAAGATGTCTGGGGTTCAAAGGTTGGCGGAGTTTATTACTGGGAACCACAGGGAACCTTCGGTTTCGGTGGTCTTTACGTAAAGGCTTAATCGCTTAAAAGTGAATGTTGCGGCGGAGTTAAAACTCCGCCGCAACATTTATTAAAAAAATCTAGAAAGGATCCATAAAAAATAAAATGTTGAAGTATGTAATCCGACGATTAGCAGCGACAGCTGTAATTCTGACTTTGGTCAGTATGTCGGTCTTCGTGATCTTCGCAGTCTTGCCTATGGATCCAGCAAGACTTACTTGCGGAAAGGCGTGCTACCCAGCTGTGGTTGAAGCAAATCGCCACCGCCTTGGTTTAGATGTTCCCGTACAAGTTCAGTACGGTCGATTTGTTAAAGGTTTATTTGTTGGCCGCGAATATGGCGATGGCGCAGCAAAGTTCGAATGTCCAGCTCCAGCTTTTGGATATTCATTTAATCGCCATGCATGCGTTACAGATTTAATTAAAGAGGCATTCCCAGTAACTCTTAGTTTGGCTATTGGCGCCTTCACACTCTGGCTATCAGTCGGTGTGCTCTTAGGAATTATCGCCGCTAGAAACAAGGGTAAATGGCAAGACCGAGCATCTACTGTCTTCGTCCTCGTCGGAACTTCACTTCCAACTTTTATCAGTGGTATTTTGATTCTGATTTTCGTCGCACTTAAATTTAATTTACTCAACCCACTCGACATGGGTAGATGGGTCTCTCCAATAGATGATCCATTTAAATGGTTCAATATCTTTATCTTCCCATGGGTGACTTTGGCTCTGGCAAGTGCCGCAACCTACACCCGCTTTACACGTTCTAACTTCCTAGAAACAGTAAACGAGGATTACATCCGAACCGCTCGTGCTAAGGGCTTGGCTGAGAAAGTTGTTTTACGTAAACACATTCTTCGCGCAGCGCTTGCGCCAATTGTCACAATGGCGGGCCTAGATTTCGCAGGTCTACTTGGCGGAGCAATCATCACTGAAGGTATCTTCAATCTACCTGGACTTGGTCGACTTTCAATTCGAGCAGTACTAAATGATTACGACTTGCCGACAATTGTGGCGACCACAATTTTGGCGGCGACATTTGTGGTGGTCATGAACTTAATTGTTGATATTGCATATGCATACATTGATCCTCGGGTGCGTGTACAGTGAAAAATTTCCTAGAGGTAAGCAATTTAAACGTTGCCTTCCCAACCGAAGATGGTTTAGTTAAGGCAACCTCAGAAGTTTCATTCTCTGTCGCTCGTGGTGAAACACTTGCAGTGGTTGGAGAGTCAGGATCTGGAAAGTCAGTATCTTCACTTGCAGTTATGGGACTTCATAATCGTAAAGTTGCGCAGATAACTGGTTCGGCAATCCTTAATTTGGAATCTGGCCCAATCGATGTAATTTCAGCGAGCGATGATGAAGTTCGTCGCCTTCGTGGCAAAGCAATGTCGATGATCTTCCAAGATCCAATGTCAGCGTTGCATCCTTATTATTCAATCGGAGATCAGCTCTCAGAAGCTTGGCGCCTTTATAACGAGGGCTCTAAGGAAGATGGCATCAAGCGCGCAACAGAGATGCTAGATCTGGTCGGAATTCCAAATGCGGCAAAGCGCGTAACTGAATTCCCTCATCAGTTTTCTGGCGGTATGCGCCAACGCGTAATGATCGCAATGGCGCTTATTAATAACCCATCACTTTTGATTGCCGACGAACCAACAACTGCGCTAGATGTAACTGTCCAGGCGCAGATTTTGAAGCTAATCAAAGACCTCCAAGTTGAATTCAATATGGCGGTAATTCTGATTACACACGACCTTGGCGTCGTGGCTGAAGTCGCGGATCGCGTAAACGTTATGTACGCGGGTCGCATCGTTGAACAATCAAATATTCAAGATGCTTTCTACAAGCCAGATCATCCATACACAATCGGTCTACTCCAATCTATTCCACGCGTTGGCAAGAACGAACGTCTACATGCGATTCCTGGTCAGCCACCATCATTGATTCATCTTCCAGCAGGTTGCTCATTCCGCGCACGTTGCGAATTTGCAGATCAAGTTGCTGGCAATCTTTGTGCAACAGAGATGCCTGCGTTAGTGGAGAAGATGCCAAATCATTTATCACGTTGCCATTTAGCAGAGGCGCAGCTTAAGAAGGCGCGAGAGGCGGTTATCTAATGTCCGAACCAATTCTCAAATTAGAGGGCTTAAAGAAGCACTTCAACACTACAACCGGTGGCGCATTTAATAAGCAGAAGGCTGTTTTAAAGGCGGTCGACGGCATTGACCTTGAGGTTGCAGCTGGCGAAACCATTGGTTTAGTTGGTGAATCAGGTTGCGGTAAGACCACTGCTGGTCGCACAATCTTGAAGTTGTACGAACCAACAGATGGCAAGATCATTTTCGAAGGTGAAGATATTACAAATATCTCTGCATCAAAAATGAAGCCTTATCGCCGTCAGATGCAGATGATCTTCCAAGATCCATATGCATCGCTAAATCCTCGCCAAACTATCGGCACCATCATCGCTAACATGTTTGATATCCAAGGTATCAAGCCAACTGGTGGCGTAGAGAACGAAGTGCGTGGCCTAATGGAGCGCGTGGGTCTAAACCCAGAGCACATCAACCGTTACCCACACGAATTCTCAGGCGGACAACGTCAACGTATCGGTGTTGCTCGCGCAATTGCCCTAAAGCCGAAGCTAATCGTCGCTGACGAGCCAGTTTCAGCGCTGGATGTATCTATTCAAGCTCAAGTAGTTAATTTGCTTGAAGATCTACAGAACGAATTTAAGCTCTCTTACATCTTCGTAGCTCACGATCTATCTGTGGTTCAACACATCTCAGATCGCGTTGTGGTTATGTATCTTGGCAAAGTAATGGAACAAGCTGACAAGGTTGATCTATTTAATAAGCCACGTCATCCATATACAAAGGCGCTACTTTCTGCCGTTCCGGTTGCAGATCCAATCGAAGGACGTAAGCGCGAACGCATCATGTTGCAGGGGGATCTACCTAGTCCAATCAATCCACCATCCGGCTGCGTATTTAATACCCGTTGCTGGAAGGCGACAGATAAGTGCCGCACCGAAGTTCCGCAGCTACTTGAAATTGCTCCAAAGCATAAAGTCGCT
>JALQWD010000048.1 GCA_023260175.1 Candidatus Nanopelagicaceae bacterium
CCACCCGCCGCTTAAATGCGCTATTTATGAAGTAACTATGCGCGCCCGAGAGGATTCGAACCTCTAACCTTTTGATCCGTAGTCAAATGCTCTATCCGTTGAGCTACGGGCGCAATATTAAATTCTTGAAGCCTGCGAATACTACTAAAGAATTATTCGTTACCCAAACTGAGTAATTCTTCGCGGGAAATGGCCTTTAAACGAGGCTTTCCAAGCGCTTCGCCAGCAGAAACTTCTGCTTGATTGATTCTCTCCCAAATTGGTTGCGAAACAATCTTTGCATCTAGCGCAGCACCTAAATCAAACTTACTCTTAGGGGCCGCAGGAAGTTTCTCTACCAATAACTTCATTACATCTGCTGCATCCGATTTATTAGTACCAATAACGCCTGATGGACCACGTTTAGCCCAACCAACTACATACATATTTCCATCAACGTGGCCGTCGATATTTGAAACTTTGCCTGATTCAACAGGAACTCCCTCGACTGGTTTAGGTGTGTAACCGATAGCAGAGATAACTAAATTGCAATCAATTGTTCTTTCACCTTCAAGGGTTTTAAAAGTTACGCTTTCAACCTTGCCATCACCGTTGATTGCTGTTGGTACATGCTGGAAGAGAAATTCCATAGTTCGCTGATGTGGATGCGCTTCATTGTTCGCAATATTGAGCATTGCATCGAGATTACTTTTAACATGCTTATCTGGCGCTTCTCCAACACGCGCGATTGCACCTTCAATCTCAGTCTTATTGATAACTACATTTGTATGTTCGAGATCCGGCAATTCACGAAGTTCTGGTGAAGTAAATGCGGCAAACTCTGCACCGCGTCGAGCGCAGATATATACCTTTCGGATATTTGAATTCTTTAGCGCTGCGATTGCGTGGTCGGCGGTATCTGTTGAATCAAGTTCTGTTGGATCGACAGCCAACATACGCGCACAATCCATTGCTACATTCCCAGCGCCAATCACAATGGCGGTATCGCCTGTTAAATCTAGTTTTAGAGATGCAAAGTCTGGATGACCGTTATACCAAGGAACAAAATCAGCAGCAGAGATTGAATTGCTTAGCTCTTCACCTGGAAGACCTAGCTTTTTGCCCACTGATGAGCCGGTAGCCAAAATAACAGCGTCATACTTTTCTTTTAGCTCTTCCAGAGAGATATCGCTACCGACTTCAATATTGCCAAAGAGCGAAACATTTCCAGCTGTTGCGACCTTTTCAAAAACCTTAGAGACAGATTTAATCTTTGGATGATCAGGCGCAACTCCGCTTCGAACAAGTCCCCAAGGGGTTGGCAGGCGTTCAATTAAATCAATCGAAAATTTCAGCTCGTCGGTTTCAAGATTCTGAAGAGCTTGCGCAGCAAAATAGCCAGATGGGCCAGCGCCAATAATTGCAATTGAATAAGTAGCCATGATTTAGAGCGAAGTCTATTAGAGGTAGTACTTGTCGGCAATTTCATGGCGTATCTGCTGATACTTGCCAGAAGAACTCGAAATCAAGTGTTCAAAGCGATTTCCTGAACGAATGTTCAGATGCAATTCTGCAGCTTTCGTGGAATCGCTGAAAACCGCAGGTTGATTCGATACAGCAGCGCCTGGCTTCTGTTTGATGATTGCGCGGTAACCGATGGCCAAATAACGTAGCGATTGAAAGAGCAGAATGCGAGCAAAGTTGTTTGATTTTGACTCTGTAGAAATAAATTTAATTAATTTATGTGCAATCTCTTCGCCACCAATTGGCGCTGGCAACTCTGCACATTTAAAGGCAAGCGATGCTCGCATATTTGGATCTTGCAATTCTTTAACGGTTGCGGTGATGTTTTCTAAGTCAGCTTGGTCTGCACGCAGTGCATATCCAAAGTCGTGGCACCACTTTGCACGAGCTTCTTGATCATCCATACCGCGGATATTTGAAACTAAAACTGTCGGCAACTTTGCGGCAAGTAATTCATGTACGCCGTTATACCCGGTTGCACATACTCCGGCATCAAAAGCTGCTAAAACTTTTGCCAATGGAAAATAGCGAATTACCTTTAGGTCCAACCCTGCCGGAGCAAGTGAATTACCGTTCTTATCTACTGGTTCTTTAGTTAAAACCACCTGTAAATCTGGCCAACCAAGAAGGCCCTTGAGAGCTGCAGTCATCTTTTCGTTGGCATCATCTGCGCCAGTACCAAGTTGTACTAATACTGCTGGTCGATTTTGATCTAAACCAAGAACCTTTCGAGATTCTTCTCTATTTAGCGCTTCGTTTGCTTGATACAGCGAAACTGGTGCGGTGCGAAGTGCTTCTTTGCGCTTAGAAGTTGGCCCATGGTCGTACGCAAATGCATAATCACCAGGTTCGATTACATAATCCATTGCTGCAGATTGCAGTGGAAGTGCAAAGCGATGAATCTTCTTCTGCCAAAGTCCGCGTCGAATCCAAACTAATTTAACTTGCGGGCGTGCAATTCGAGCAGCAATCACGCCTGCATAAGGAACTACGCCATCGTAAGTTAAGACTTTTGCATCTGTTTCATCAATTAAAGCCACAAGGCGATCGCGAAGATACAAATCCCATTTTGGTCTTGGCATCCAACGGCGATCTTTGCCTGGAATATATTCACAAGGAATACCTAAAGCTTCAGGAATCTCAGCAATACCACCTGCCATTGAAACAATAACTGGATTAGCTTCTGATTTTAGAGCTTTGGCAATTGCACTGGCGCGAGCCAAATGGCCCATACCGATTCCATTACTTGTTGCAAGAATTACTGTTGGTTTGCTCATTTAAGAACTTTTCGCTTTACCAATTTCAAAATCTTGCCAACAAAAAGCGCTAGTTGCTTTGGTGAATTAACTTTTTTACCTTCGCGCTTAACAAATCTTGTAAACCTTGCAACGATAGAACGTTTGCCGTCATAAACTTCTAAGAACTTCTCGTAAGTCATCCAATGCAGACCAAATTGCTCTGCGATGTTGGCGTAAGTATCACCTTTGGTGCGTCGAGCACGTGCCAGCGCAGGGTTGATCAAAACAAATGCTCGGCGATCTTGGTTATTCGCCAAGCCTAATAAGCCGTATTCATGAGCTAAAGCATGATTGATTAAATCCTTTAGATTCAATTCAAATTCTGCTTCAGCAAAGATATGAAAAGGAATTGCTGATGGCGTAAAGAGTTCCAGAATTTCTTCGATTCGAATCTGGGCATCAGCTGCAACATTTTTGAATTTGTATTGCGGGCTACCCTTTAGCCAGCTATG
>JALQWD010000146.1 GCA_023260175.1 Candidatus Nanopelagicaceae bacterium
TTCAGAAGATGTACAACATCGCTCCAGGATTCACTGCAGGAAATCCACCAACCATCGTTGACGGCGGCTGGGGACTCAATATTCCAGCAGTACCTAAGGAGATTGTTGCAGTTCCAGAGTTTGATTTCACTGGACAATTTGATCTGTTGGGTGCTTTCAGCGTCGACAATGTTTCATTGATCGCTGCAATCCTGCTTCTGTTCACTCTTTTGCTCTCTGACTTCTTCGACACAGTTGGAACAGTCACTGCTATCGGACATGAGGCTGGCCTCGCCGATAAAGATGGCAACGTTGATAACATCCAGAAGATTCTTCTTGTTGACTCAGTAGCAGCGGTTGCTGGTGGTGCTGCAGGTATCTCTTCAAATACCTCTTACATCGAATCAGCATCGGGCGTTGGCGAAGGTGCGCGTACTGGTCTTGCATCTGTAGTTACAGGTATCTGTTTCCTACTAACTACATTCCTTTCACCACTTGTGGCAGTTATTCCTTACGAAGCTGCTACTCCTGCACTAGTTATCGTTGGCTTCTTGATGATGTCTCAAATTAAGGACATTGACTGGAGCGATCTAGGAATTGCTATTCCAGCTTTCTTAACCATGATCTTGATGCCATTTACCTACAACATCTCTGTTGGTATCGGCGCAGGTTTCGTTTCACACGTTGTGATCCGTTTGGTTCAGGGTCGTCGCAAGGATATTCATCCATTGCTACTACTCGTAGCTGGCCTATTCATGATCTACTTCTTGTCATCACCAATTAATATCTGGGTTGGTTAAGAAGTAAATAGCTTAGAAGAGGGAGCGTGTCGAAAGATGCGCTCCCTTTTGCTTTACCAATTGATGGGCTCAGTTAATAATTCATCAATCCTTGAAAATGGCTTTGAGCCAAAGAAACCACGGTAGGCGCTAAGCGGACTAGGGTGCGCCGTTTCAATCTTCTTGGCGAAATATTTGCTCATCTCCTGCGCCTTATTTCCCATCAAAAGAGCAACTGCTCCAGTATCGCCTAAGTAGCGAATGATGCTCTCAGTGAATTCTTCCCAACCGATATTGGCATGACCTAAAGGATTGCCAGTAGGTGTAGTGAGAATACGATTCAGAAGCAGTACTCCTTGGTCCTGCCAGTTGTTCAAATCTCCGGATGTACGCTCAACACCTTTATCACTCAGCAACTCTTTGAAGATGTTCTGCAATGATTTTGGTAGTTTCTCATCTCTAGAAACTGCAAAAGCTAATCCAATGGCATCGCCGGCGGTTGGATATGGGTCTTGACCAACGACAACCACCCTGACTTGGTCTGGGGAGATTTCAAAGGCTTTGAATACGTTCGCTGCCTGCGGTTGAAAATCAGAAATACCTTCAAGAATGCGTGATGCGTTTTTGAATTCTTCCGGGAAGAGCTCCAGCCACTTAGGGTGAACTTTAGATAGCGCGAGCGTAGAAACGTCCATTAGCGCTCTGCACTTCCATTTGAATGCCAAACACTGCACTTACATGTTCGCTAGTAATAACTTGCGCTACGGGTCCACTGACGGCAACTTTGCCATCCTTAATTAAAAGCGCATGTGTTGTACCTGCCGGGATCTCTTCTATGTGATGAGTAACCGTAACGGTAACGGGAGCACGATCATCGCTAGCAAAAGCGGCAAAACGTGCAAGCAAATCTTCACGGCCGCCCATATCCAAACCTGCGGTTGGTTCATCTAGCAAGAGCAATTCAGGATCAATCATTAAGGCGCGAGCAATCTGCACACGCTTCTTCTCGCCATCGCTCAAAGTTCCATATAGACGATCGCCAAGTTCTCTAACTCCAAAAGTTGTTAAAAGCGCCGAAGCCCGTGATTCATCCCAGAGGTCATACTCTTCATTCCATCGCCCTAAGACGGCATATGCAGCAGTCAGCACCACATCTTTTACTGTTTCATCGGTAGGAATTTGATCATGCTTCATTGATGCGCATACTCCGATGCGAGTTCGAAGCTCAAAGAGGTCAACTTTTCCCATTGTTTGACCAAGTAGATGGACAAGGCCATTCGTTGGAAAAATCTCTGTGGCTAGGAGTTTCAGCAAAGTGGATTTGCCGGCACCATTAGGACCAAGAATCACCCAACGCTCGTTCTCAGAGATCGTAAATGAGATCGGACCTAAAATATCTTTTCCAGATCTCGCAACGATTGCGTTCTCGATTGAGGCTACTTGGCTCATAGGTTGGCAAGATTACCGCAATGACTGCCTTAAACTTAAGAAATGAATGGCAATCTAACGGGTTTGATTCTGGTCACTGGCAAAAGCGCTCCCAACATTGAAGCAGTTATCCTTGAAGCGCTATCCCCTTTCACCATTGAAATCATGGATAAGCAGTCTATGGACATCAGAGACCGCTACTTTTTAGCCATCTACTTCAAGCTAGATAAAGCACATGCCAAGGCTATCGAAAGTGATCTAGAAGCAGCCGCTAAGAATATTGATGTGGATCTAGTTATAGATTTTCAATGAACCAATTAATTCTCTTTGATGTTGATTCAACTCTAATCGATCAGGAAGTGATCGAATTGATTGCCACGCATGCAGGTGTTGAATCCCAAGTCAAGCAGATTACAGATCGTGCAATGGCGGGTGAGATTGATTTTGCAGAATCTTTGACTGCGCGCGTCTCTCTTTTAGAGGGATTATCAGTTTCGGTATTAACAGATGTTCAAAAGGCAATAACTTTGACAAACGGCGCCACGGATTTGATTTCTAATCTGCAGCGTCAGGGTGATGTCGTTGCAGTTGTTTCCGGCGGTTTTTTAGAGGTCATAACTCCACTAATGCAAGAATTAAAGATTGAGAATTTTCTAGCAAACCAGTTGGAAATTTCGAACGGAAAACTTACTGGACGGGTACTTGGCGATATTGTTGACCGAAAAGCTAAGGCAGAGTATTTACAACATTTGAAAGCTCAATTGCATCCAACTAGAACTATTGCTGTTGGCGATGGTGCCAACGACATTGACATGATCAAATCAGCAAATATTGGTATTGCCTTCTGCGCCAAGAGCGCTCTGATTGCAGAAGCAGATCACAGCATTGAAGTTAGAGATCTGCGAGAAGTACTGAAATTCTTATAGACGACAGGCGTGAATGTCAGTCACCAGAATTCCTCGCGCACCTATCGCCCACAATTCGTCCATTACGCGATTTGTATCTCGGCGTGGAACCATCGCACGAACCGCTGCCCAATCTTCTTTAGCAAGTGGTGAGATAGTTGGCGATTCAAGTCCTGGAGTTAAAGCGCATGCTGCACTCAGTTTAGATTTCTCGATATCGTAATCCAATAAAACATATTGGCGAGCGATAACGACACCAGATAAGCGTCTTAATAGGGTATCTAATTCAGGGCTATTGGCTTCGTTCGAACGCTTAATCAAAATTGCTTCACTTTTTAGGATTGGCTCACCGAACATCTCAAGACCTGCTTGGCGCAAAGTGTTGCCGGTGCTAACGACATCTGCGATCAAATCTGCCACGCCTAAACGAACTGAAGATTCAACTGCTCCATCTAATCTAACAATCTCTGCTGCGATGCCTGCATTGGTTAAATAGCTTGAAACAAGACCTGGATATGCAGATGCAACTCTCTTACCTTCAATGTCCGCTATTTTCCACGAACTACCGTTTGGAGCGGCAAATCTGAAGGTAGAGCCTCCAAAATCTAATGGAAGAATCTCTTCCGCTGCAGCCGCAGAATCAATAAGTAAATCTCTCCCGGTAATTCCAGCCTGTAGTTCTCCTGATCCCACATAGAGCGCGATATCTCGTGGTCGTAAGTAATAGAACTCAACACCGTTCTCCGGGTCACTAAGTACTAAATCGCGTGAATCAGTGCGCTGCTTATAACCGGCCTCTTTGAGCACTTGAATACTTGCATCAGCAAGTGATCCTTTATTTGGCACTGCAATCTTCATTAGAGTTCCTTATAGATATCTTCTAGAGAGATTCCACGCGCTTTTGCTAGAACCTGTAAATAGTAAATCAATTGTGAAATTTCAAGCGCTAGTTCGTCATTACTCTGATACTCAGCAGCAATCCACACTTCGCCAGCTTCTTCGATAATCTTCTTACCGATTGCATGTACTCCAGAGTCGATAAGAGAGACCGTGCCGGAATTTGGATCATTCTTTGCGATCTTCTCGCCTAGTTCGGCCCAAAGCGCTTCGAAGGATTTCATTTAGCTATTTTACCCGAGTGTCTCTACTTCTCGGATGCTATTTTCTTTAACTGCTTCACCATATCGGCAGGGTCCGCCGCCTTAAAGACAGCGCTGCCGGCTACAAAGGTATCTGCGCCAGCGTTACGTGCGATTTCAATAGTTTCTAGTGATATTCCACCATCTACTTGCAACCAAATATCTGCATCGCCGATGAATTCTCTGGATTGCTCTACTTTTCTCATCATATCTGCCATGAATTTCTGGCCGCCAAAACCTGGCTCGACAGTCATGATTAGAATCATGTCGATATGATCTCTAAAATCTCGCAATACTGAAAAATCTGTTTTGGGTTTAAGTGCAATTGCCGCACGCGCACCAGCCGATCGAATTCCTTTAAGAGTTATTTTGGGATTAGTAGTTGCTTCAAAATGTATCGTTACGCTCTTACAGCCAACCTCTGCGTATTTGATTGCTTGAATATCTGGGTCCTCGATCATTAAATGAGCGTCAACCGGTAGAGGTGATCCCTTGATGATCTCCGCAGCGGCATCAAAATTCCAAGTTTGATTGGGGACAAACTTATTATCCATGATGTCTAAATGCAGAAGGTCTGCTACTTCTGAAATTCTTGAAATCTCTGAATCAAGATGATCTAGATCTGCATTTAGAATGCTCGGCGTAATTCGGATCTCTCTCATTGCTGAATTATCTCTTCTGATAAAGCGCTAGGAACATAGCGTCGGTATCGTGTCTATGCGGCCATAATTGCATATATCCGTTTGATACCCCGTCCATAAGGGATTCTGGCAAAAACTCACTTACATCTAATTTGGAGAGGGGTAACTTCTTCTCAAAAGATGCACATTGTGCGCGGGTTTCCGCCATATGTGGCGAACATGTTGCAAAACCCAGAATGCCGCCGACTGGCAGAATTGATACCGCGTGTTCGATCAATTCATATTGCAACTTGGTTAGCGCTGGTAAGTCGCCTGGTGTTCTGCGCCATCTGACCTCTGCTCGACGACGTAGCGCTCCAAGGCCGGTGCATGGCACATCAGCAAGTATGGCGCCAACCGCTATTTCAATCTCTCTGCCGTCCCCCACAAAAATTTCTGTATTTGACGAAACTACCTGCCGTACCAGCTCCGCACGTGGTTCAGAGATTTCATTTGCTGAGATCTTTTCTTTTGCTAGATAAGAAAGTAGTGCTGCTTTGCCACCTGGGCCAGCACAAAGATCAAGCCAAGGCTCGTGGTCTTTAGCCGCGTTGGCAAAGGCAATTGTCAGAATTTGTGAACCTTCATCCTGAATACCTGCTCTCCGCTCTTTGATTGCGGCAATTCCGTATGGAGCATCATCGATATGGACTGCAAATGGAGAATACTTTCCAGGATCCCCAGCGAATTCAGTTACTTCACTCTTACCTGGCCAAGCGACTAACGTTGGTGAGGTTGGTCGATTATTTGCAGCTAATAGCTCTTTTAACTCGTCAATATTTGATATGAAATCTCGATAACTATTGATGATCCATTCTGGATGGCTATACCTGATTGCTAAAGATGCTATTGAATCATCTTGCACTTCGGAGAGATGCGCATCCAAATTTTGGCTTGCCAACTTACGCATAATTGCATTTACAAATGTTGCTTTAGATTCACCAATAACTTTACGAGCCAAGTTTGTGGTTGCATCTACCGCAGCATGAGTTGGCACCCGCATATCGAAGAGTTGGTAAGCGCCGATACGTATAACATCTACGATTCCAGGATCAACTTCAGACCAAGGTTTATTGCTGAATTTGCCAGCAATATAATCGTTTCTTCCTAATTGACGAAGCGATCCATATACAAGTTCCGTAGCGAAAGCTTTATCTCTAGCGTCCATACCACTTTGAGACAACTTTTGAGGTAGAAGCAAATTTGAATATGCGCCATTGCGCATGACCTCTGTAAAAACTTCAAAGGCAATTTGTCTAGGTTTATCCTCAATAACTTTGCGGAACTTCTTATTCAAATCTCTCGCCTGACTGCAATTTGAAGCCATTTAGCCAATCGGAAACACTCATTTCGCGTTTTCCTGCGGGAGTAACTGCGAGCAATTGAATAGCGCCATCTCCGGTGCCGACTTCACCATTTCGGTTTATCTCGCCTGCTGAAAGATTGGCGTCAGAAACTCTGGCGTCGACTATTTTGATCTGCTGGTTACGTATTGATGCGTTGACGCCTGGATTAAATGCAAATGCTTTAATCTTTTGAATTATCGAAGCTGCGCTCTTGGTCCAATCGATTATGCACTCCTCTTTTGAAATCTTTCTAGCGATAGTCGGTTCTCCGCGTTGCGGTGTTGGTGACACTCCTTGCGCAATTGATATTAACGCCTCATCTACTGCCTTAACACCGAGCTGTGATAAATCTGCAAAAAGTTGTGGTGACGAATATTCATAAGGAATATCAAAAGGCAGCTGCGACCAGATTGGCCCCGTATCCATTCCTTTGTCCATCTGAAAGACCGTTACACCGGTGGTTCTATCCCCATTTGAGATTGCACGTTGAACCGGAGCGGCGCCGCGCCATTTGGGAAGCAGTGAAAAATGGAGATTGATTCCTCCAAATTTTGGAATGCTCAGAGTCTCTTCTGAAAGTAAGCGACCATATCCGATTGTTAATAAAAGGTCGCTCTTCTCAAGTATTGCTTGCAATTCAGACTCTGACTCTGGCTTCTTTGCATCTGGAAAAGCCTCTGCGATTGCAGTTGCACGCATTTTTTTTCCACGCCCTGCCGGGCGATCAGGCTGAGTCACTAAAGTTACTTGATGCTTATCTTGTAAATGTTTGATAGTTGGTAACGCTACCTCTGGTGTAGCTGCAATCACCAACTTCATTAATTTCCTCTGCCAAACATGTTGTGTGGTGAAACTTTGATGATTGGATCTTGCCCATTAGCCGCTGCTAAACCAAACCAATCTGATTCTCTGATTTCCTTCATTGCGGCTTTTCTATCCTCATCTGACAGTCGATCTATGAAGAGAATTCCGTCTAAGTGATCAGTTTCATGTTGAAGTGCACGCGCTAGAAATTCAGTGCCTTCAATAATTACTGGATCGCCATACATGTTGAAACCCTTTGCCACGGCTCGAAAGGCGCGAGGGGTGTTATATCTAAGTTCAGGAAATGATAAACATCCTTCTTCGCCCTCTTGCAACTCATCTGAGAGATCTAAGGTCGGATTAACAAGATGTCCAACCTCGTCATCAACATCCCAAGTAAATACTCGTAGCGGAACTCCGATTTGAGGTGCAGCAAGTCCTGCGCCAGGGGCATCTTGCATGGTTTCAATTAAGTCTTTTACCAATTTGCGAAGCTCTTTATCAAAAGTGGTTACTGGAGCTGCCGGCGAGGCAAGTACAGGATCACCGAAGAGGCGAATTGGTTGGATAGACATGTCGTAATTCTAACCGAGCAAATATGGATCTACTCGCAACTTCAAAAGCTCTTTACCACTCATCGAACGCCTCTTTTGGAACTCATAAATAAAGTGCAGAACTGCTGCCGCATCTTTCATTTTGAAGAATATTGATATAACACCATCTAAGTTATGTACCTTGGTTGCAGCAGGCAATCTACCCTCACGTAAGGCGGCTATAAAACCAGTGTAAATGCGTTCCGCTTCACCACTCTTGATTAGAAGATGTCTGGAATACGGAGGCAATTCTGCTTCAGCTAAATCGCTCAATATTCGTGAAAGATACGGAATCGGATTCCACTTAATGAGTGAATTTACTGCCGGATGTTCAGACCGCTCCACCATCAAAACATTGCCATTCGATAGCGCTGCATATTTAAATATGGTTGAAAGATATCGTTCTTCGCTGCGCATATCAGAGCCCAACGAAATACCTTCCAGGAGTAGAACGGCTGAATATTGTAATGTCGGTGCCGCACCTACCGTTGCCAAAACTATAGATCTTTTCGAAATTTCGCCCGAGATTTCCTTATCCGCTGTTGCGATATGAATTGCTGTATTGCTAAACGTTCTACCAAAATCCTCGGCGATTCGCTCTATTCCTCGTCCAATTAGGTAAATTCGTTCGCTCTTACAGAATGCGCAGCGCCATTCATGAACCTGTTTAGCGCATAGGACGCATTTTGGAGGTGCGCTCTTGCTAGTTTTCGTTAACTTGCCACCACAATCGCATTTGGCAATGTTCTTGCAGTTTGCGCAACTAATAGCCAGTCCGTAACCCTTACTTGGAGCAACTACCAGAACCGGACCTTTAACCAGCGATTCTTTGAAACTTTTAACTAATGCGCTTGGCAGTATCTCTCCTTGCAAACTTGGTCTTGCAAATACCTTCGTCTTACCGGAGCCAGGTTTGAAACTTATGTAGCCGCTCTCTACTAACCGAACCATTTCAAACGACGGCGAATACCCAATAAAGAGTAAATTTTCAGAGAGAATTTCAGAGCGAAGTAGCGCCACATCCCGGCTGTTAAACCCCGGACTTTTCAACTCGAAATGATGTTCTGATTCTTCTCTAACCACAATTAAGTTTTTGTAAGTAATCGGCGATAGAACACCGCTACGAAGAGCTACATCAAATTCCTCGTTCTCTAGTTCTCTTGCAATACGCACCTCTGGCACTATTACTAACGTTGAACCGTCTTTGGCGCTGCGATTGGCGATCTGGCGAATCGCTGATATTTCATCAATATCACTCGATAGTTGTAGGTAAGTACGTTTGCCAGAACCTTGAGTTAGCTCTTCGTTTTTCACTCTATATTTGGTCACAAAGCGCAGCACATCGAAAATCGGTACTGCCCAGCGATGAGCCACGGCTTTATAGAGATCAATGTGGCGCTCTGACAAACGTACGCCTTTAGCTCCTCTATTTATCGGAGAAACTTTGCTAACTGCGCTTTTGGGCCCCCTTTTAGTTACCAAACCAAGGCAGTTTCGCCCATTAAAAGGTACCGAGACCCAATCGCCTATCTGGATATCGAATTTTGCCGGCAATGAGTAATCAAACTCTTGATCTAAATGAAAGACACCAGTATCTACCAATACCGATAGATATGGATCTACAGTCGCAAGTTGAACTTTACCTACTCGCTCACTCTTCAACTTAAGTGGCGTAGACATTTCTATCTTTTCGACTATTTAACTGCAGCAGCTAACTTGCTTGCGCGATCAGTGCTCTCCCAAGTGAATTCAGGAAGTTCACGACCAAAATGTCCATAAGCGCTTGTCTTTGAATAAATCGGACGGAGCAAATTAAGGTCGCGAATAATTGCAGCAGGACGTAGATCGAAAACTGAAAGAACAGCGTCTTGAATTCTAGCTACCGGAACTTTTTCGGTTCCGAAAGTTTCAACAAAAAGACCTACGGGCTGAGCTTTGCCAATCGCATAAGCAACTTGAACTTCGCAGCGATCAGCTAAACCTGCAGCTACAACGTTCTTTGCTACCCAACGCATTGCGTAGGCTGCAGAGCGATCTACTTTTGAAGGATCTTTGCCGCTAAAAGCGCCACCACCATGACGAGCCATTCCACCGTAAGTATCAACAATAATCTTTCGACCGGTTAGCCCTGCGTCGCCCATTGGGCCGCCAACTACGAAACGACCAGTTGGATTGATAAGTGTGCGTAAATTGCTCTTAGGAAGATCAATCTTTGCAAGAACTGGGTTAATTACATGTTCGATAATTTCTGGTGTTAGCTTTTTAGCGACATCGATATCAGCATGATGTTGACTAGAAATAACAACGGTATCTAACGCAACAGCTTTATCGCCATCGTACTCAATTGTCACTTGCGTTTTGCCATCAGGACGGAGGTAACCCAGCGCGCCAGACTTGCGTACTTTAGAGAGTTGTTGAGCTAATTCATGTGCCAACCAAATTGGTAACGGCATCAATTCCTTTGTGTCATTGCATGCATAACCGAACATTAAACCTTGATCGCCTGCGCCTTGTAGGTCTAACGGATCTGCTGAAGATTGAACGCGCTCTTCATATGCATCGTCAACACCTTGCGCAATGTCTGGAGATTGCTGACCGATTGAAATTGAAACGCCGCAAGAATTTCCATCGAAACCCTTATCTGAAGAATCATACCCAATTCCTAGAACAGTCTCGCGAACAATGGTATTCACATCCGCATAACCATTAGTGGTTACTTCTCCAGCAACGTGAACCTGACCTGTTGTGATTAGGGTTTCTACAGCTACACGACTTTTGGAGTCCTGCGAAAGCAAAGAATCAAGGATTGCATCTGAAATCTGATCTGCGATTTTATCTGGGTGACCTTCGGTCACAGATTCGCTAGTAAATAGGCGCTTAGACATTGGCAGAGTTTAACCTTTCTGCGACCCTATCCAGCAAACGTGTCGCGAGTAATTCCTTACTAATTTCTGTGATTTTCTCTTCACTGCTCTTGTCGATGAGAAAGCCCGATGTATTTGCAGAGCCGAAAATGGCTCCATCAGCGATGTCATTGGCGTAGATGAGATCCAGACCTTTAGATTCAAGTTTTCTTTTACCTTCTTGCAAAAGATTTGCATTCTCTTCTGCTGCAAACCCAACCATCAATTGATTTTCCTTCTTTGATGAAAGACCGGCAAGCAGGTCGGGGTTTTCAATTAGTTCAAGGTTTTTGTAATCACTCTTTTTAACTTTACCTTCAGTTGCAATTGGGCGGGCATCGCTTACTGCAGCAGCCATAATCAAAACATCGCATTTTGGGAACTCGGAATCAAGTGCCTTTGATAAATCGGCCGTACTCTCAACACTTATTACTTTAGCTCCGAATAGATCCGAAGTTGAAACATTGGCTGCAATAAGAGTGACTTCTGCGCCACGAGCAATTGCGCCACGAGCGATTGAAATACCTTGTCGCCCACTTGATCGATTGCCAATGTAACGAACATCGTCGATTGCTTCTCGAGTTCCACCAGTTGTTATCAAGACTTTCCTGCCACTCAAATCCCTCTTAACCGAGACATTGTTCTGAAAATAATCGATTATGTCGTTTGTTTCAGGAAAGCGACCAATTCCACTATCACCGCCGGTTAGTTTTCCAGTCGCAGGATTCATTACTTGAAAACCCAATTGGCGCAATTTCGACACGTTCCCTTGGGTTGTTCCGTTTAGCCACATCTTTGGGTGCATTGCCGGCACAACCATTTTTGGAGCGCTACTTGCCAATACAGAGTTGGTTAACAAATCATCTGCTCTACCTGCTGCCAAGCGAGCGATTAAATCTGCAGTTGCAGGAGCAATGATTATGTAATCGGCGCTCTCGCCTTGCTTAACATGATTTACCCCGGCTACTTCTTGCCAGACTTCGGTATTTACAGATCTTCCAGATAGTGCTTCCCAGGTAGCTTTGCCAACAAAATTTAAACTAGCTGGAGTGGGAATTACCGTTACGCCGTGACCTAAATCTTGCAAACGTCTTAATAGATCGCATGACTTATAAGCGGCGATTCCGCCGCCTACTCCGAGCAGAATCTCGGACATATTAGAGTTATTAAAACCTAGTTTGTAGGTTCAAGGCTTTCGATGGTTAATAGACCATCGTTGATTTCGCGCATTGCGATTGAAAGAGGCTTCTCATGAACATGGGTCTCTACAAGCGGACCAACATATTCGAGCAAGCCTTCTGAAAGCTGTGAGTAATAAGCATTGATCTGACGCGCACGCTTTGCCGCGTAAAGCACCAAGCTGTACTTCGAACCGCTCTTCTCAAGTAGTTCATCGATTGGTGGGTTTGTAATGCCGTCCATGTCTCTCCTGTTAACGCTTTCGATCTGCGGCCAAAGATACCAGTTCGGATATCACTCTATCCAATTGGTCATTTACCATCACATAATCAAACTCATTTTGAGCGGCCATCTCCTCTTGAGCAAGGGCTAAACGCTCTGCTCTGCGCTCCTCAGAGTCTGTTCCTCGAGCTTCTAAGCGCTTAACCAGCTCTTCCCATGAAGGTGGAGCGATAAAGACTAATTTTGCATCTGGCGATGATTTACGAACTTGTCTTGCTCCATCAATTTCAATTTCAAGAATTACATTCAAGCCTTTATTGAGTTTCTCTTGAACTTGAGAGGCAGGGGTTCCATATTTATTTCCAGCAAATTCCGCCCACTCTAAGAACTGCCCGGTTGAGATTCTCTTCTGGAATTCTTCATCTGAGATATAGAAATAATCAACCCCGTCACGTTCGCCTGCTCTGGGTGTTCTTGTTGTAGCTGATACAGATACCCAGAATTCAGGATGATCCGCTATTGCTTTAGTAATGGTTGATTTGCCGACCCCACCAGGACCCGAAAGCACAAACAATTTTCCAGGACGGATTGCACCAGTTGGTGGAGCGAACTCCTTTTTCAACTTTTGCAACTGTAGAACTCCTAAACCTTGGATACGTCTGGTGTTAGAAATACCTAACTTTTCCAATATTGATGAGACTCTAACTTTACCGACACCAGGAATGGATTCCAAAAGTTCGGATACGCGCATCTTTGAGATTGCCTCATTGGTGGCAGCAAGTTCTATTACTTGCAGAAGTCTTAGCTCCCCAGATTTAACCTGTTCCTTTATTGCCGCACGTGTGCGTCTTGCAACCTTCGCGCTCTCTAGCGCCGCAGTACGTTGCTCTGGAGTTAGCTTTGGAGGCGTTGGCAATTAACTTAACGCCTCTTCGCAAATAGCTTTAGCTGCATCGGAGATATTTGCAGCGCCTGTGATTGGTCTACCGATAACCAGAAAATTGGCACCAGCGACAATCGCGCTCTTTGGATCCATTACGCGCTTTTGATCATCGCTTCCAGCAGTGGCCTTTGGTCTAATTCCTGGAGTAATAATTGCGACATCACTAGGAATTGCCTGGCGAATACCTTCGATTTCAAGTGGCGAACAGACAATTGCTCTAGCGCCCGCCGTTGTTGCTAACTTAGCTAAACCAATTGCACGTTCCAAAGGTGTGCCCAAATAACCAATTTCTATTAGATCTTCTTGCCCTAAAGAGGTCAATATTGTTACCGCAGTTATATCTGTTTCTGGTGCGCTCTTAACTGCGCCAGCAATCATGGCGGATCCGCCACTTGCATGCACTGTAAGGAAGCGCGGCTTTAGATGAGCTACTTGTAATGATGCATTAGCAACAGTGTTGGGAATATCGTGCAATTTTAAATCAAGAAAAATCTGACAATCAGTTTCACGTTGAATTTCCGCTACACCAGCTGGCCCAAACTTAAGAAAGAATTCAAGCCCTAACTTATAGACGCCGATTGATCCAGCAGTTTTAGCGATCCACTCTTTGGCAGTATCTAAGCTATCTGTGTCCATCGCCAGAATAATTGGTGAACTCATAGCTCCTCCCTGTGAGCATAACCAACCGCTTCCTTAACACTTGAAAAACCTTTTTGCTGCAGAATCTCGCGAAGTTC
Organism: Candidatus Nanopelagicaceae bacterium; assembly: GCA_023260175.1. Next base: position 13,638 of record JALQWD010000146.1, read on the forward strand.
ATTTTGAATACGGTAGATAGCTGATGGGTCACCGAATGATGCAGTACCAACTGAAACGCCAGATGCTCCAGCAAGAATCATTTCAAATGCATCTTTACCGGTTGCTACTCCGCCCATACCAAGGATTGAAACATTTGGTAGCGCTTCACGAACCTGGTAGATCGCGCGGACTGCTATTGGTCTAATGGCTGGACCTGATAGTCCGCCAGTTCGACCTCCTAAATGTGGACGCATAGTGTCGGTATTGATGACCATTCCCAAGACTGTATTAATCATCGCAATTCCATCTGCGCCAGCATTAAGAACTGCTGATGCAATAGAGGCAATATTCGTAACATCTGGTGTTAATTTTGCAAGTATCGGCAGATCGCCGCCAATAATTCCTCTTACGTTCCTCACCACATCCGAAGCGCTATTTGGATCGCAAGCGAATACGAGTCCGCGATTTTCAACGTTTGGACATGAAATATTTACCTCTACTGCAGAGATTCCTGATACTCCGCGGAGCTTGCGTGCCAGAACCGCATACTCTTCAGCGGTTTCACCAGCGATAGAAACAATAATTCGTGCACCTTGTGCCGCTAACCATGGAATGTCATCTGATAAAAAGGAATCTATTCCTGGACCTTGTAATCCAATTGAATTGAGCATTCCGCTTGGTGTTTCAGCCATTCTCGGTGTTGGTCGACCCGCACGTGGCTTTAACATAATTGATTTCGTTACAACTGCACCGATTTCGCGCAGTGGAAAGAATTGCGAAAGTTCTTTACCGCTACTTGCGCATCCGCTGGCAGTGAAAAGTGGCGCAGGAAACCAGGCACCGCCTAGTGTTGTCGAGAAATCTAGCGTCATAGCTGCTTGCCTACTAAGTGCCATTGAACTGCTTCGCCATCCATTACAGGACCATCAATACAGCTACGCAAATTCTTGACTTCACCATTTTCGGTGGCAACAGGCATCACGCAGGTCATGCAAATACCAACCCCGCATGCCATTGATTCTTCCACTGCGCATTGATGAGCGATATCTGCCTGCACTGCAATAGTTGAAAGCGCTTCAAGCATTGGCATCGGGCCGCATGAATAGATGACACGCACATCATGTTCGGCGATTAGTTCTGGAAGCGCATCAGTCACTCTGCCGGATTCTCCCGCACTGCCATCTTCAGTAAAAATCTTAAGTAAAGTTGCAGCGCGTTTTCCTTCTAGTGGTGCATAAATTTTTGCAGCGGTGCTCGCACCTAGCGCCATAATCACACGACATCCTCGGGCTTTCAGAACTTCAGCAAGACCAAAGAGCGGCGCAGACCCGTAACCGCCACCAACTAATAGCGCAGTTACCGGTTCAGTTGGAATTCCGAATGCAGTACCCAATGGAGTAATTACATCAACAGATGAGCCTTCGCTTTGGGCGCATAACCATTTGGAACCGCTACCCTGCGGCGAAACTATTAATTCAACCGTGCCGCGATCGCTAACGCGAGAGATTGCAAAAGCTCGTCGAAGCACCATTCTGGAAGTTTCGCCACCAACTGAAATAGCGATGAAGTTACCTGGCTTTATATTTCTAACTAGATCGCCAACTTCAAGAACGATCTGATGATAGACGCCAATTCGACGGTTGCTTAGAACGCTTGCTCTAAGTTGTGCTGCACTCTTATTGATTGGCAATTTCTACCAACCATTCTTGTAGAGGCTTCACACCTAGTTCAGCGTTTCTAATTGCCTTAATTCCTTCAACTGCTGCATTAAAACCGGCAACTGTCGTGATGCAAGGGATGGATCTTTGAACTGCAGTTGTGCGAATTACCCAACCATCCTGTCTAGTGCCACGACCAACTGGAGTGTTGATTACCAAATCAATTGCACCCGAAACCATCTGTTCGACAATTGTTTTCTCTCCGAGCGGTCCTGTGCCATCAGAATGTTTTCGGACTGTTGCAGCATGAATTCCTTGTTCCCCAAGTCTCCAAGCTGTTCCGGCAGTAGCAACTAAATTAAAGCCCATCTCTTGCAGCTCTTTAGCAGCGTTAATTCCGGATGCCTTATCTTTATCGCTCAAAGAGATAAAGACCGTTCCTGATTTAGGTAGCGCACCGAAGGCAGCGATCTGACTCTTTGCATAACTTTCACCAAAGGTTGGCGCAATTCCCATTACTTCACCTGTTGAACGCATCTCTGGTCCAAGAGTTGCATCTACACCTCGACCATCAGGTCTACGGAAACGATTCCATGGAAGCACAACTTCTTTTACTGAAATCGCTCTTGGTCTGATATCTCCCTTTGGAAGTAAGCCTTCATCTTGCAGAGTTGCAATTGAATCTCCGACAGAGATTCGTGCCGCAGCTTTAGCCAGTGGAATTCCGGTTGACTTGGATACAAATGGCACAGTTCTAGAGGCGCGCGGGTTAGCCTCAAGCACATACAACTGATTATTTGCGATTGCATATTGAATATTGATTAATCCACGTACATTAACTCCGCGAGCAATTTTCTCAGTTGCGTTCTTAATCTCAACCAACTGCGATGGAGTAATTGTCATTGCTGGAAGAACGCATGCGCTATCACCGGAGTGAATTCCAGCTTCTTCGATATGTTCCATAACGCCGCCTAGGAATAGCTGCTGACCATCAAAGAGTGCATCAACATCAATCTCAATAGCATTATCCAAAAATCTATCTACTAAGACTGGATGGCCGGGTGTAATTTCTGTTGCTCTAGAGATAAACCCTGCAAGCGCTTGGTCATCGTAAACAATCTCCATACCGCGTCCACCTAATACATAAGAAGGGCGAACTAAAACAGGATAACTAATGCGCTCTGCAATATCTTGCGCTTCAAGTAATGATGAAGCCATTCCATATTCAGGTGCCACAAGTTTCTGCTCTTCTAAGATTCGGCCAAACGCGCCACGCTCTTCAGCCAAATTGATTGCTTCTGGTGAAGTTCCAAGAATATTGACGCCAGCTTCTTTCAAGCCTTGAGCTAAACCAAGTGGTGTTTGGCCACCTAACTGTGTAATAACGCCAAGAACTGGACCCGCTGCTTCTTCGGCCGCGATAATCTCTAGAACATCTTCCAAAGTTAATGGTTCGAAATAGAGACGATCACTTGTATCGTAATCGGTAGAAACAGTTTCCGGGTTGCAGTTAACCATGATGGTTTCATAGCCTGCATCACGCAAAGTGAATGAGGCATGAACGCAGCTGTAATCAAATTCGATTCCTTGGCCAATACGATTTGGTCCAGAACCCAGAATGATTACCGCTGGCTTTGTGCGTGATGCAATCTCTGTTTCATCCTCATATGTTGAGTAGTGATATGGAGTGAATGCTTCGAACTCTGCCGCACATGTATCAACTGTCTTATAAACCGGACGCACCGCCAAATGCTGACGAATTGAACGAACATCCACTTGCGAAATTGCTCTGATGTCTGCAATCTGCGCATCAGAGAAACCCAATTGCTTTGCTGAATAGAGTAAATCCTTGCTTAAATCGCCAGGTTGCGAGAGTTCTTCCGCCTTTGCATTGATTAATTGCAATTGATGTAGGTACCAAGGATCAATCTTGGTTGATTCATGAACCTGTTCGATAGTTGCGCCTGCCCACATAGCCTGCTGAACTTGCTGCAATCGATATTCTGTTGGAATGCGCATCGAATCTAGCAATGCGCCAACGTTGATAACAGATTTGTCTGAAGGGAAGGTAAAAATTGCTTCTTTGCGTTCTAATGAACGTAGCACCTTCTGGAGCGCTTCAGGGAAAGATCTGCCGATTGCCATAGCTTCGCCGACAGATTTCATTGTGGTTGTAAGTCGCGGATCCGCATCAGCAAATTTCTCGAATGCAAAACGCGGCGCCTTTACGACAATGTAATCCAGGGTAGGTTCGAATGACGCTGGTGTTACCTTGGTGATGTCATTTTGGATCTCATCAAGTGTGTAGCCAATTGCTAGTTTGGTCGCGATTTTGGCAATCGGAAAGCCTGTTGCTTTAGATGCCAGCGCTGAAGAACGCGATACGCGTGGATTCATTTCAATCACAATGATGCGTCCGTTATGAGGATTTACGGCGAACTGAATATTGCAACCACCGGTATCAACGCCTACTTCACGGATGATGTCGATGGAGAGATTGCGTAATTTCTGGAATTCAACATCGGTCAAAGTAAGTGCAGGAGCTACGGTGATCGAGTCTCCGGTATGAACGCCCATTGGATCTATGTTTTCGATCGAACAGACGATAACAACGTTATCTTTTCGATCTCGCATAACCTCCAATTCGTACTCTTTCCAACCCAAAATGGATTCTTCGAGAAGTACTTCAGAAGTTGGGCTATGGCGCAAGCCGGCGCCAGCAATCTGTTCTAGTTGTTCTGCATTAAATGCAACTCCTGAGCCCAGACCGCCCATGGTGAACGATGGACGAACAACTACTGGATAATTCAGCTCTGTTACTGCTGCAAAGCATTGATCCATTGTGTGGCAGATGATTGATTTAGCAGATTCTCCGCCAACCTTTTCCACGATTGCACGGAATAGTTCACGATTCTCTCCACGTTGAATTGCATCGACATCTGCAGCATGTTGAGGTTCATCTTCAGCCAGTTTTCCACGGCCTTCATGTC
>JALQWD010000013.1 GCA_023260175.1 Candidatus Nanopelagicaceae bacterium
GTTATTAAAATAAGAGCGAATACCAGAGTTTAGTTCCTTCATGAAAACAGTGCCGGGTGTAATCGCAGTGGTATTAAAGGGATCAATCTTTGGATTTTTAAAGACAGTGCGACTGATTTGCAGTTGGTATTGAGATTTGAATCGGCGTTGGCGCTGCTGTTCCAACTTGGCCACAGGTGCGACACCATCAAAGGCAATAAAAAGAGAATCGCTAGGTTTGATACTTTCGACATAAGTGCAAATTTTGCGAATCACAGCTTGAACAATAGCGTGCACATGGTTTTGATCCATGGTGGCAAAGTCAATATTCCGTATAGAATCGTAAATAATGGAATTGGCATCTAAATACAAGTTGTGAATGGCGAGAGATGTGCCAATGTTGCAAAATTTGCGAATAATGGTTGGATGATTTATGAAATGTGGTTTGCCGCAAGCAAATACTGTTGAAATTGCATCTAACAAATATTCATCACTTGTTAATTCTGGATCCACTTTCAAAGAGATATTTGGTACTACCTGTAGTAATTCTCGTTCTAATCTAAGTATAGTCTTAGCCACGCGATTGTAATCAGGACTTAGATTGGTGTGCGCGAAAGCATCTGGGAACATTCGATCTAAAGAAATCCAGAACAATCTTAATTTCTTATATAAATCCTCATCACTGATATTTTCAACGTACGGCAATATCAAAGAATCTAAATCTCCAAAGTAAACTGGATAACCTGTGATTGACATCGTGTTGCTATACATAATTAACAGGAAAGTCAGCGCTTCATCTAAATTATTAGCCGCTGGCAGTTCTAAATAAGTTGAACCGTTATCCAGAACTTTCTTGTAATCAGGCAAAATGTACCGAGGACGGTAAGGCGCATTGCCTTCATACATGTCACAAATAATTCGCTTCTCTAGGGCTTCTGAACATTCTGCAGAGATACTTGGATACTCCAACAGGTTTTCGGCTAAGCCAGCTAGCCCGGCCACCTTTTGTTTATACGTATGTGTTTCGCTAGTTATTAGATCGCGAATCTGCTGAAGCGTAGTCATGCATGGAGTTTAGAAATGGCCCACTCCAACATATAGTCATTTGAATGGGAGTAACACTCAATAGAGCGCTATGAGAGTAGGCCCTGCGGGGATCGAACCCGCGACCCACGGATTAAAAGTCCGTTGCTCTACCGACTGAGCTAAAGGCCCCTACTTTAAAATGCTTGCGAAGTTTAGCGGTGAAAAGAAAAAAGCTTTAATCGCCTTACCTGCCGGCGGCTGCACGCTTAAGACGATCACAAATTGCAACTTCAATTCCATTACCTGAAGGTTGAGCTACAACGATTCGGCCCAGGCTTTTTTCATCACCCTCGCGCAGCGCTGCATATAAGAGGTGCGCGAAAGCTTCTGCGGATTTTGGCTCCGCTAAACGGATAACGCCTGCGGGAGTTGGAATTTCTGCGAGCGCAATAAAGCCATCGCCTGGCTGTGGTTCGATATCAAGAAGAACTTGAGCGGCTGGGGCATAGTGGTTTTCAAGTGAACCAGAGACGCGGATGTCAGAGCGTTCGGGGGCATCGACATCTAATCCAGTTACACTTTTTATATCTTCAATGGTGATCGCTCCTGGGCGGAGGATCTTTGGATTAGCGCCAGTGCAATCGATGATTGTGGATTCAACGCCAACAGCGCATGGGCCGCCATCGAGGATTGCATCTTCTTCGGCTAAATATGCACCTATCTCTTGGTGAACTGCATCTGCAGTAGTTGGCGAAACTTGGCCGAAGCGATTAGCGGATGGCGCAGCAATTCCCTTGCCGCCAACTTTCGCGAATTCATTAAGTAGCTGGAGTGCAAGTGTTTGGTTGGGAACGCGAACGCCGACGGTGTTCTGATTTCCGGTTACGAAATCTTTTGCTAGTTCGGAGCGCTTCAAAATCAAAGTCATTGGGCCTGGCCAAAATGCGCGTGCAAGATCGATTGCGTAATCTGGAATCTCTTCAGCCCACTCGCCCATCAATTGCCAATCACCAATGTGAACAATTAGCGGGTGATCTTGCGGGCGACCTTTCACCTTATATATACGCGCAACAGCAGATTCATTTTGTGCGTCAGCTCCAAGGCCATACACAGTCTCTGTTGGGAAAGCTATCAGGTGGCCGTCTTTTAATTGCTTTGCTGCGCGCGAGAGAGCATCAATCGTGCAGTGAGAGACAAATTGAGATGATGCCATGGAAGTAGAATATAGGTATGAAACTTCGTTCAGTAATCGCAACCATTGCCGCTCTATCAATTCTGGTTATTCCAGGTGTTCAGAGTGCGCAGGCAGCTCCATCTAGATACATCACTGTAAATGCAGAGGGCACCGTAAAGGTGACACCTGATGCAGTAAAGATAATGGGGCAAGTAACAGTTGTTGAGGGAACAAATGCAGCGGCGTTAGCAACAGCAAATACTGCAAGTGCAGCAGTTCGTAAGGCGATCCTTGCAAACGGAGTCAGCGCAAAAGATCTTGCGACAACTTCACTAACTGTTTATCCAGAATATAACTACACCCAAGATAAGGGCTCTGTGCAGATTGGATATCGCGCATCTCAGAGCTTTACCGTTGTAGTAAAGAATGCAGCAAATGCTGGCGTATTAGTTGATGCAATTGCAGCAGCTGGCGGAGATTATTTACAGCTACAAGGTGTTTCACCATTTGTATTAGATAACACCAAAGCTACTGAAGCAGCACGTGCAGCAGCAGTAAAGAATGCAAAAGCAAAAGCAGCTTCATATGCGAAGTTGATGGGCATTAAGTTGGGCAAAGTTAATTATTTAACTGAAGGCTCTGCTTCATATAACCCTCCAATTTATGGAGTAGCAAAGGCTTCAGCTGATTCTGCGACTGTTATTGATCTAGGAACACAGGATGTTTCCGTATCAATCACCGTTTCTTGGGCGTTAATTTAACCTTCAAAGACAAGGTAGAATTTACCTACTCCCTTTAAGAAAGTCGGGGATATTGGCGAATCCCCTCGCTGACAGAATTAATTAAAGCGAGTTTGTAATGCCAAGCAATAAAACAACTTTTGCCGCCTTGGGCGTGCATAAAAACCTAGTAAATGCACTAAGCAATGAGGGTATTGAGTACCCATTTCCAATTCAGGAAGCAACACTGCCTGAAGCAATTAACGGACGCGATGTTTTAGGTCGCGGACAGACTGGCTCTGGAAAGACTTTAGCTTTTGGATTAACAGTTCTAACGCGTTTAGCTTTTGAAAAGCCATTTCCTGGTTCGCCTTATGCGTTGATCCTTGCACCTACTCGCGAACTAGCGATGCAGATTAATGATGTACTCTCAATGTACGCGGACGAAGTTGGACTTCGTTCTACAGTATTAGCAGGTGGCATGCCTTATCCACCACAGTTACAGGCACTTCGTAAAGGTGTACAGATTGTTGTAGCAACACCAGGTCGCCTTCAGGATCACTTGAAGAAAGGGACCATTGATTTATCTTCAACAGAGATTGTGGTTCTGGATGAAGCTGATCAGATGGCAGATATGGGCTTCTTGCCAGTTGTTACTGAAGTTTTAGCTCTGACTCCGCAAGATGGTCAGCGTCTATTGTTTAGCGCCACCCTTGATCGCGATGTAGATAAGTTAGTTAAGAAATTTATGAAGGACCCAGTTACCCATTCGTTGGCCGTAACTGAACAGCGCGAAGCGGATATGGATCACCATGTTTTAGTTGTGGATTCGCATGTTAAAGATGATGTGATTGCGCAGATTGCATCTCGTGAAGGGCGCACCATTTTCTTTGTGCGCACCAAACATGGCGCCGATCGATTAACCGAAAAATTAAAGAAGCAAGGCGTAGATGCGGGAGTGTTGCATGGTGGCCGTACTCAGAAGCAACGCATGCGAGTTTTAGATGCTTTCAAAATTGGTAAGAAACGTGCGTTAATTGCCACAGATGTAGCAGCGCGAGGTATTCACGTAGATGATGTTTCGCTGGTAGTACATGTTGATCCTCCAGAGACGCATAAAGATTATTTACACCGAGCAGGTCGTACTGCACGTGCTGGTGCAAAAGGCACCGTGGTTTCAATTGCATCTAGCGGTAATCGCAAACGAGTTCATAACTTAGGCAAAGAAGCTGGCGTCAAGATGACAGAGACTCGCATTGAGTCTAAAAATAATGATTTGCATCCAGAATTAATGCGTATTACTGGTGCG
>JALQWD010000109.1 GCA_023260175.1 Candidatus Nanopelagicaceae bacterium
ATTCTGCCTCAGCAAAGATATGAAAAGGAATTGCTGATGGCGTAAAGAGTTCCAGAATTTCTTCGATTCGAATCTGGGCATCAGCTGCAACATTTTTGAATTTGTATTGCGGGCTACCCTTTAGCCAGCTATGAATCTCGCGCAAATCTGCATATGAATCTTTAACTGGTGTGTAGCGCTTCTTTAGATCGCTCCAGTTAGCTAATAGTAGAAATTCTGCTTGGGTGCCAGCAACTTCTAATAGCTCTGCTTCTAGTTTCTCTAAGCGATCTAATGTGCAATTACGAACATCAAGAACCACTTCGTAATTAGAAACCTGGAAACGTTCTTTGCTGTTTGCACGAATTGATTTCATCTCAGGAATTAATTGTGCAAGTGCCGGATTATTGTGGCGACTGATTTCTTCTTTATTCTCTTCAACGGTGCTGTAACCCAAGTGCCATGAGTGGGCTTGGCGATCTGCAACCATACGTAAACCAGAGTTCTGAACGCGCCAACCTAATTCGGTATCTTCTCCGGTAATTAGATCTGGTTTATAGCCGCCGAGTTCTTTCCAGCGCTTGTTAAACATTGAAAAAGTTGCGCCAACAAAATTACGGAAGCCTTCCAAGCCTGGATTCTGCAAATCGTTTGTGCGATCACTGCGTTCTTCCCAGCGTTCCTTGCCCCAGTTTTCTTCGTGCAGATCCAAAAACTCATCAGCATCAAGTGATTTCTTTAATTGCGCAGGGGTGTAGCTCCACTCTTTAACAAAGCGCTTCCAGCCCAGGACTGCATAATCATCTGCATCGTGATGCCATTTCATGTGATGCGCTAAATGATCAGGATCAAAAACCATATCTGCATCTACAAACCAGATAACATCTTCTTTTAGGCCGCTAGTTACGGCATTTGTGGCTTTAGTTTTACCCCATTTTTTAGGGTCATTTTTATAGTTAATTAACTTAACTTTTGCAGGTCGAATCTTAGGTAATACAAGTGCTGGTTCGCTGCCATCGTCAACAATGTAAACGCTAGTTAATTTGCTTGGATAACTCTGCGCTGCAAGTGAAGCTAGCGTTAAATCCAATTTATCTTGTCCGCCGCGGCATGAGATAACTACGGCAACTGAGAGCTTGTTCTGCTGCAGTATCTCTAAATCATCTGGGCGCTCAAAGCGGAAATGTTTGCTCATTTGGTACCAAAAATCGGGTCGGGCCATACACCTACGCGCTGTTCATTGGCATTGTTCAAATACTTTGAATAGTTAGTTACATAGGTATGGAAGGTAAAGGTACGTCGATAGATATAGCCGGCGCCAAAGGTGCGGTAAATCTTTCCACCGTTCTCAGTTACATGGCTAAGTAAATATCGATCAACAGCTGTTGTTCCTTTGCCAAACCAACCGGCAGATTTAGCAGCATCACGTTTCACCAGAATAGTTCCGCCGCATACCCAATCGCTCCAAAGTTCTACCGCTTGAATGCCTGTTGGAGAGAAACGTCGAACTGAAATTGATAATGGTTCTAGATAAACGTAATTCATCGCACGGCCTACGACTTCAGCTTTGGTATCAAGCGCTGTGTCAACTAAATCACGAAGGTGCTCTGGACCGTAATAATCATCATCATCAATTTTAGAAATATATGCGCCGGTTGACTTTTCACAAAGCGCAGAAAGAATCTCACCGAGCGTTGCACTCTTCTTGAATTTGTAATGTGAAACTGAAACTTTGCGCGCATTTAGCTTCTTAATTAGCGCTTTATGTTTTAAATTTAGATCAATATCGTGAAGTCCAAGGAGTAATTCAAACTTTGGCAGCGTCTGCTTTAAGAGCTGGCTAAGAATATTTTCCAGATCTGCAGGTCTCAGAGTTGCGATAACCACGCTCACAGATGGATATTCCTGGACTAAATTTCTGCGAGCCTTGCGAATCTGTGAAATCTCTGCGAGTTCGTTAGCAAATGAAGTATTTCTGCTCATACTTCCCTTGCTTGGCTGTGGCACTAGCAAAGGTTACCTCACCACGTTGATAACATCTCGGCGTGGGCAACGAAAAGAGCAACTACGGGTTCAAACATGGACTCCGAAAGTTCATGCTCAACGTTAAACATTTAACGATGTACCAACCAAAATCAAAGAAGCACCCTGAATCCAAGCTGGTACTAATAATTTCATTTCCGCGTTCGGGTACACATGCTTTGGCATCAATGATCAATCACGATCAAATAGGCCTGCATTATTACGGTGAATTCTTCATCTTTAATCAGTGGAGCAAGATTGTTGAGCATCTAAATAGATACATCCCATTCTTCTCATGGCGCTACTTCTTAAATACTCGTCGCCAGAAGCGCAATTGGACTCATTATCGTTTTGAACAAACAACTTTAGATCCGTTCAAAACTATCGAGAAAATCATGGCCTTCCCAGGCACGCACACCATAAAGATATTTCCGGAACATCTGCAATTAGAGACTCTTAAAAAAATTATCTCAACTTTCCACCCACATATCTTGATTCTGCGTCGTAACCATTTGGATCGATACGTCTCTCTGAAAAAGGCAAACGCTTCTGGCAAATGGCATAAAGTAAATAGTTCAGATGTCCAAATTGAAATCAATGATGCTGAACTTCAGAATTACGTTAAGAATTACATCAATTGGTATACCGAAGTAAAAAACGCTTCTGCAGGTTGCCAGATTATGGATATAGAATTTAACCAATTGCAAGATCCAAATGTCACTACACAGATTCAGAAATTTGTTTCTTTAAATGGAACTGGTCTAGATTCTCTACCTAAGGCTCCAACTACGACCAAAATGGATAAGAGTTCTAAGATTCAAGATGATTACCTTGCAGCTCATAACAAAAAGCACTCTGACTTTGATTTCGTGAGCATTTAATGAACGTTAAATCCGAAATTCTTAAGACGCTCGAGAATGAATCCATTGAGATTCTTCGCGAAACTGCAGCATCTTTCCGTAATCCGGTTATGATGTATTCAATTGGTAAGGATTCATCCGTTCTACTTCATCTAGCGCGTAAAGCTTTCTATCCTTCACCAATTCCATTTAAGTTACTACACGTAGATACCACTTGGAAATTCAAAGAAATGATTGGTTTCCGCGATGAGGTGGTTAAAGATTTAGGTTTGAATCTAATAGTTCACACCAACCAGGAAGGCGTTGCAGCCGGGATCAACCCATTTACCTCTGGAATCTCTGAATATACCCGCGTAATGAAGACTGTTGCGCTACGTGAAGCACTTGATAAATATGGTTTTGATGCCGCTATCGGTGGCTCACGCCGCGATGAAGAGAAGAGTCGCGCTAAAGAGCGCATCTTCAGCGTGCGCGACGAGGGACACCGCTGGAATCCACGCGCACAACGCCCAGAGTTGTGGCGTACCTACAACACCAAGCTTGCTCCTGGCCAAACCATGCGTGTATTTCCATTGTCTGATTGGACTGAGGCTGATATTTGGAATTACATCTTGCAAGAGAACATTTATGTGAATCCGCTTTATTTTGCAAAGTATCGTCCAATGGTTAAGCGTGGCGATCAACTTATTATGGTTGATGATGATCGCTATCCATTAAATGATGGCGAAAAACCATTTGATGCAATGGTTCGCTTCCGCACTTTGGGTTGCTACCCCCTAACTGCAGCCGTCGAATCAACAGCAACCACAATTCAAGAAGTTGTGGATGAAGTTTTA
>JALQWD010000159.1 GCA_023260175.1 Candidatus Nanopelagicaceae bacterium
CGAAATCGCTGTACTCGTAACTGATTCAGATTTGAACATTATTGGTGATGGCGTCGATGTCGTAATCAAAGCGAGCGCCGACCAGTTGGCTGGAATGAACGACTTTGTCACCAAGATGCATACCGATTCCGGTCTGATCAACGAAATTCCAAATGGTATTTCTGCATCTGCTGCCGAAGAGTTGATTTTGAAATATCTTGATTCCGCAGGAGTCTATGCAGGCAAATCACCTATCGCTGGAAATTCGGTTTATGTTGATCGCATCTTTATCAACCGCGATATGCCAAAACTTTCAGAGTATTTGCATTACCGAACCGTCGATGTTTCATCAATTAAAGAACTGACCCGTCGATGGTTTCCAAAGGTTTACTTCAACTCCCCTGCTAAGACCGGCAACCATCGCGCACTTGGCGATATCAAAGATTCCATCGCCGAATTAGCTTTCTACCGAAAGACAGTTTTCGTAGATCAACCTGGTCCGCAGAGCGCTGATATCAAGCAGATTGCCGCGACCTTTAATGGGGAAACAGCACCAGCCGAGGGCTGATAAACTTCGCAGGTCCGAAACGACATGGTGGATGTAGCTCAGCTGGTAGAGCATCCGGTTGTGGTCCGGAATGTCGCGGGTTCGAGCCCCGTCATTCACCCCAAGTAATAAAACAATCAATGACGATTGCCTGGAGATATAAATGAATGAATTACGTTTCGATGTATTAATCGAAATCCCTGCTGGCTCACGTAACAAATACGAAGTCGACAAGAAGACCGGCAAGATTCGTTTAGATCGCATGCTCTTTACCTCAACACGTTATCCATGGGATTACGGATATGTCGAAAATACTCTTGGCCTAGATGGCGATCCAATTGATGCCCTTGTTATGTTGGACGAACCAACATTCCCTGGTTGCGTTGTTTCTTGCCGTGTAATTGGCATGTTCCGCATGACTGATGAAGCAGGCGGCGACGACAAGCTTCTCTGCGTTCCTGCAGGCGATGTTCGTAAAGAACATCTTCGCGATATTCACCATATCTCCGAATACGATCGTTTAGAAATTCAGCACTTCTTTGAAGTTTATAAAGATCTCGAACCAGGTAAGTCAGTTGAAGGCGCTACTTGGGTTGGTCGCTTAGAAGCTGAAAAGGAAATTCACGATTCCTTTGCTCGCTACAAAGCTTAATTAATTAGAAACTAGTTAGCACTTAGCAAGAATTGATTTCATTGCCGCTTTTTCAGGTGCGGTAACCCATAGTCCGTATTTTGCTTTTACGGCGATTTGTTTTGAAACGTAAGTGCAGCGATAGCTTTTTAGTGGCGGCAACCAGGTTGCTGCATCACCATCACCCTTTTGAGAATTTAGCCTTCCCTGCACTGCCAATAAATTATCTGGGTCATTTGCAAACTCAGTTCGCTTGGTTAAGGTCAACTTAAATGCACCGGTTTGCCAGGCATTGCTTAGCGCCACCACATGATCTATCTGCACTTCCATGCTGGTCTTGTTGCCTTTAACAAAATCAATAGTGATGCCCGAATACGGATCAACCAATTTGCCGCTCTCGACAACGCAATTCCTAGTTCCAGTTCTAAAGAGAATATTTGTAAGGTCTCGCTGCAAAATATCGTTGCGGGTATCGCACCCGTTTCTATTTACATCAGCCCAGGTCTGGCCAAATTGCGCTCTGGTGTAGCCAGTCTTTGGCGCCCTACCCTTTACAGCCAATGAATCCAAAGTGGTTTCGATAGCTGATGGCGCGGCATTTGCCGAAGAGATATTCAAGATCGCAACTAATGCGATGGCCCAAATACTCTTATCTTTCATGCTGAAATATTAATTGTCCGACACCACATTCCCCTTGATTGGCCAAGATTTTGCGCTCAAACCAGATATTGATAGGGTCTGACCCGTTCAAGTCTTTGGGTTGTTAGCTCAGTTGGTAGAGCAAGTGACTCTTAATCACTGGGTCGTAGGTTCGAGTCCTACACAACCCACCAAAGCGGCCTTCCCCCAGCCGACGGCATCGCTGGCTGCCGGCGCCATCCGCGGCTGGGACAAGAAGAACCAGTTC
>JALQWD010000054.1 GCA_023260175.1 Candidatus Nanopelagicaceae bacterium
ATACAATGGCGGTCAATCCAATCCAATATCTAGTTGTCCCAAGATTTCTAGCAGGTTTGATTGTCATGCCACTACTAACAGTTTTATTTAATATGGTAGGGATGTTTGGTTGTTATCTTGTAGGTGTGGTTTATATGGGGATTGATGAAGGCATTTTTTGGGAGAATGTTCGCTGGTTTGCATTGGCAAATCATCTCAGGTACTCAATAGGATATGAAACGCAATTAAGCCCCCTCCCATTTTGGGAAAGGGGCTAAAAGGCATTTATCCCACTATTTGAACTGGAGGACGCAATGAGAGGCTTATTGCCACTTAGCAATCAAGCAATTGCCGACTCCTTAAATTCAAATCGAGATTTGATCTCTCCACCTGCGACTTATGCATATCTGATTGCACTACGTGCGATGCGTAAACCAATTCTGGTTATTACCGCATCTTCAAGAGCCGCGGAAGATTTAGCTAAAGAGATTCGCGAATGTCATGCAGATACTTTGGAATTTCCTGCTTGGGAAACACTGCCACATGAACGTCTTAGTCCAAGTAGCGATACTGTCGCAAAGCGAATTAGCACCTTACAAGCACTACAAGATAAAGAACGAAATTGGGTGGTTGTTGCGCCAATTCGAGCAGTTATTCATAAGTTCAACGCGCAGATAGTTGATACTGAAGCGATCACTGTTGATAGAGGAATTGAATTTGATTTAACTCAGTTACAACGTGATTTAGTTGCGTTTTCATATACCCGCACGGATTTGGTTGAACGAAGAGGCGAATATGCTGTGCGCGGTGGAATTCTTGATATTTTTCCACCAGATCAAAGTCATCCAATTCGCATCGATTTCTTTGGCGACGAGATTGAAGAGCTTAGTTACTTTGCAGTCGCAGACCAACGCACTACAGAGAGTATTTCAAAGGCAATCAATATCCTTCCTTGCCGTGAATTACTAGTCACAGATGCGATCCGAACCAAAGCTCTTGAACTTTCGCTTGATTACGAAAATGAGCTGCTTAATAAAATTGGTAATGGATTGCTGCCCGAAGGTATGGAGTCACTCATTCCATTATTGGTCGACAAGTTGCAATTGATTAGCCAGTCAATGCCGGAGAATTTTGAAACAATCTTTATTGAAAGAGAACGAGTGGTAGGCAGAATCTCTGATCTTCTAGCGACAAATGAAGAGTTTAGAGAGGCGGCTTGGTCCAATGCAGCAGTTGGCGGGAGAGCACCAATCGAGGCGGATAGCACTTATATAGATTGGGATGCATTGGTAGATGGACTGCCAAATTTCAAAGATTTTAGGCAATTTGGTTCAGATGAAGATCTCTTCTTAGAGCTAGATCCAATCGAACCTTTACGCGGAAATAGCGATCGACTAATTTCAATTTTTGAAAGCGCGCTAAACGAGAAGCGAAAGGTAATTTTCTCTGCATCTAGCAAAGGAATGATTGATAGATATGCGAGCATATTTAGAGATGCAAATCTGCCTGTTCAGCTCCAATACCCATTTAGCGCTGCACCTACCGCTGGGCATATAACTCTTACTGCGTCGGCCTTTAGACATGGCTTTTCCGATAATGAATTTATCTTTGTCACTGAGAGAGATTTAACCGGCAGCCAAAGTGCTGGCGGAGAGAAACTCCCATCAAGACGCAAGAAAAATATCGATCCGCTACAACTTAAAGCTGGCGATTTTGTTGTTCATGAGCAACACGGAATTGGTAGATATGTAGAGATGGTACAACGTACAGTTGGTGGCGTTGTGCGTGAATATCTTGTAATCGAATATGCGCCAGCAAAACGCGGTCAACCAGGTGATCGAATTTTCGTACCGACAGATGCGCTTGACCAAATAAGTAAATACATTGGTGGGGAATCACCAACTATTCACAGAATAGGTAGCGGTGAGTGGAGCAAAGCAAAGAGTCGCGCACGCAAAGCCGTTAAGGAGATTGCCGGTGAATTAATCCGACTTTATGCTGCAAGAACAAGTGCGCCTGGCTTTGCCTTCTCGCCCGATACTCCGTGGCAACGCGAACTGGAAGATAATTTTGCATATGTAGAAACTGCTGATCAGTTATCAACTATTGAAGATGTAAAACGGGATATGGAACGTCCTTATCCAATGGATCGATTAATCTGCGGAGATGTTGGATATGGCAAAACCGAGATTGCGGTACGTGCAGCATTCAAAGCGGTCCAAGATGGTAAACAAGTCGCTGTTCTTGTCCCAACAACCCTTTTAGTTCAACAACACTTTAAGACTTTCACCGAACGTTATGCAGGTTTTCCGATTAAGGTTGCCGGACTGTCCAGATTTAACATCGCTAAAGAATCAAAAGAAATTGTTACTGAATTGGCCAAAGGCAGTATTGATGTAATTGTTGGTACCCATCGCTTGCTCTCTAACGATGTTCAGTTTAAAGATTTGGGTTTGGTAATTGTCGATGAAGAGCAGCGCTTTGGAGTCGAACAGAAAGAGCAATTAAAGAAACTGCGCACCAGTGTTGATGTTCTAGCGATGTCTGCGACCCCTATTCCACGTACCTTAGAGATGGCCATTACCGGAATTCGCGAAATGTCCACTATTACAACGCCCCCTGAAGAGCGTCACCCAATCCTTACCTATGTGGGCCCACAAGATGAAAAGCAGATTAGCGCGGCGATTCATCGTGAACTACTCAGAGATGGACAGGTTTTTTATATTCATAATCGTGTGGAATCAATTGATCGGGTAGCCGTGAAGCTAAAAGAATTGGTTCCAGAGGCACGTGTTCGCGTAGCACATGGCCAGATGAGTGAAAGCGCGCTCGAAGATGTAATTCTCGGATTCTGGAACCGTGATTTCGATGTTTTGGTGTGCACCACCATTGTTGAAAGTGGATTAGATATTCCAAATGCAAATACTCTAATAGTCGAACGTGCCGACATGTTTGGGCTATCTCAGCTCCATCAGATTCGTGGTCGCGTAGGGCGTGGAAGAGATCGAGCATATGCGTATTTCTTATTTCCAACTGATAAACCACTCACAGAAGTAGCAATTGATCGACTAAACACAATTGCAACTAACACAGATCTTGGAGCAGGTATGCAAGTTGCTTTAAAAGACTTAGAAATTCGCGGTGCTGGCAATTTATTAGGCGGAGAGCAATCTGGGCATATTGCTGATGTTGGTTTTGATTTATATATG
>JALQWD010000132.1 GCA_023260175.1 Candidatus Nanopelagicaceae bacterium
TTGTCTGGTCCCCAAGGTGGCATCCAAACCCAATTGATTTTTACATCATCAGTTAGACCGGCAAGTGCGGCACGTGTTTGATCTTCAATAACATCCTGAAGTGGGCAGGCCGCAGATGTAAGAGTCATATTAAGAACAGCAGTGTTGTTATCGTCAACCATTACATCGTAAATCAAGCCAAGATCGACAACATTGATACCAAGTTCTGGATCAACAACATCTTTCATTGCCTCTGTTACGTCTTCTACCTTTGACATTACCGCTCCTCTACTTGAGTTACTGCATCTTTATAAGCCATCCAACCCAATAGCGCGCACTTTATACGAGCTGGGTACTTTGAAACACCTGCAAGCGCAACGCCATCTTCGAGAATCTCTTCGTTACCTTCGTCTTTGCCTTTGCTCTGCATCATCTCTACAAAAGTATCCAAAATAGAGCTAGCTTCATCTTTGCTCTTATTTAGTAGTAGATCGCTCATAATTGAGACACTAGCCTGCGAAATTGAACAGCCCATGCCATCCCAGGTGATATTCGAAACCTTATTTCCATCCATCTTTAGCGACAGTGTGATCTCATCGCCGCAGCTTGGATTAATGTGGTGCACCTGGATATCGCCTGCAACTAAACCTTTATGGTGAGGTCGTTTGTAATGATCCAAAATAACTTCTTGGTAGAGGGAATTTAATTCCATTTAGCGCTCCAGAAAGAATTTCTTAGCATCGTGGATACCAGCAAGAAGCGCATCAATATCTGAGAGATCATTATAGAGATACATCGATGCGCGAGTTGTAGCCTGAATTTTAAATTTACGTGCAAGTGGCCATGCACAGTGATGACCGGTGCGCACCGCAATTCCTTTAGAATCTAAGAATTGGCCTAAATCGTGTGGATGAATTCCATCAAGAGTAAAGGAAACGGTTCCACCACGATCTATAACTTCTTTAGGACCAAATACATTGATTCCAGAGATATCGGCAAGTCCTGCAAGAAGTGCCTTAGTTAAATAGATTTCATGATCATGAATTGATTGCATGCCAACATTTGTTAAGTATTGCAGCGCTGCACCAAGTCCGATTGCTTGCGCCATATTTGGTACGCCCGCTTCGAATTTCTTTGGCGCTGGTGCCCAAGTTGCATCAGTCATTGTCACGTTTTCGATCATCGATCCACCGAATAAAAATGGTGGCAAAGCTTCTAGATTCTTACCCCATAACACTCCGACGCCTGTTGGCCCGAGCGCTTTATGCCCAGAGAAAGCTAGATAGTCAACGCCAAGTTTTTGTACATCAACCGACATGTGTGGAACGGACTGACACGCATCAACTAAGACTTCTGCACCAACATTTTGAGCTTTGCGAACAATCTCTTCTAGCGGATTGATAGTTCCCAATACATTTGATTGATGAGTGATTGCGATTATTGCAGTATTTGCTGCAATCACCTCATCGATTTTCGAGAGATCTAACCGACCTTCTGGCGTTACCTCAAACCATGCCAATTCCGCGCCAGTGCGCTTTGCTAATTGTTGCCACGGAATCAAATTAGCGTGATGTTCCATTTCAGAAACAACGATGCGATCCCCTGGTTTGATCTTCTCTGTTAAGGCATAGGCAACTAAATTTATTGATTCGGTTGCACTCTTTGTGAAAACGATTTGATCACTTGAAGCGCCGATGAATTCGGCAACAATGGAACGTGCGTTTTCGAAGTTCTCTGTCGCCTCTTCGGCTAATTGGTGTGCGCCGCGATGCACTGCCGCATTGCTGGTGCGATAAAAGTTTAATTCAGCATCAATTACCGCATTTGGCTTTTGGGCAGTTGCACCGCTATCTAAATAAACCAGGCGCTGGCCATCGCGGATTGTCCTTTCAAAGATTGGAAAATCCTTCTTGAGCGCAGCGCTATCTAGCATTATTTAGTTACGTACTCCTCGTAACCATTCTCTTCTAGCTTGTCAGCTAGTTCTGGTCCACCCTCTTCGACAATGCGACCATTTGCGAATACGTGAACGAAATCTGGCTTGATGTAGCGCAAGATACGTGTGTAGTGAGTAATAAGTAGAACGCCAAGATCGTTTGAAGCCTTAGCGCGGTTAACGCCCTCTGAAACAATTTTCAGCGCATCAACGTCTAAGCCAGAATCTGTCTCATCAAGAATCGCAATCTTTGGCTTTAGTAATTCAAGCTGCATGATTTCGTGGCGCTTCTTCTCTCCTCCAGAGAAACCTTCATTAACGCTACGCTCTGCGAAAGCTGGATCCATCTTTAGCGCAGCCATAGCTTCTTTAACTTCGCCAACCCACTTGCGAACATTTGGAGCTTCTCCGCGAAGTGCAGTCGCTGCAGTACGTAGGAAGTTGGAAACTGAAACTCCTGGAACTTCAACCGGATACTGCATCGCTAGGAATAGACCAGCCTTTGCACGCTCATCAACGCTCATCTCTAAAATATCTTGTCCGTCTAGATGAACTGAACCACCAGTGATTTCATACTTTGGGTGGCCAGCGATTGAGTAAGCAAGAGTTGATTTACCTGAACCATTTGGACCCATGATTGCATGTGTCTCACCTGAATTAACTGTTAAGTCAACGCCTTTCAAGATCTCTTTTGGACCATTCTCTGTGTTTACAACTACCTGTAAACCACGGATTTCTAGTTTGCTCATATCTCTCTCCTTAGATCTCTACTACGACGTTATTACCGTCAACTAAAACTGGATAGGTCTTTACTGCTTGTGAAGCTGGTGGGGTTAAAGCTTCGCCGGTACGAAGATCGAACTCTGCTGAATGTAACCAGCACTCAATCTTGTAACCGTTCTGCTCCCCTTCAGATAAAGCCGCATCTTGGTGCGAACAGTTATCTTCGATAGCAAAAACTTCGTTGCCAACGCGAGCAACACAAACTTCTTTGCCATTCTTGGAAAGTTTTACCGGTTTTCCTTCAACGATTGAATCGAGCAACAAATCTGACATTACTTGCCGACCTTTGCTAGCTCGCCATCAATATGTGCCATTAGACGATCTTCAATCTCTTCATTCTTGATTTGACCGACGATTTCATTGAAGAAACCACGAACTACAAGGCGGCGAGCATCATCAATATTGATGCCGCGTGACATTAAGTAGAAAAGTTGTTCATCATCAAATCGACCAGTAGTTGAAGCATGGCCAGCGCCAACAATTTCGCCTGTTTCGATTTCGAGGTTTGGAACTGAATCTGCACGAGCGCCATCTGTTAGGAGCAAGTTACGGTTAAGTTCGTAGGTGTCTGTGCCTTCTGCTGCGGCGCGGATAAATACATCTCCGAACCAAACTGTGCGAGCAGATTCGCCTGCTAGAACGCCTTTGTAGTTAACACGTGACTTAGCGTTTGGAACTAAGTGATCTACATGTAAACGGTGTTCTAAATGCTGACCTGCAGATGCGAAGTAAACGCCTTGCAGATCAACGTCTCCACCCTGACCGATAAATTCGACAGTAGGCAGAATGCGGACTAATGAACCACCGATAGTTACAGTAATTGACTTGAAAGTTGCATCCTTGTCGACGATTGCATGGTGACGACCTGCATAGACCGCTTCGTTTTCAAACTCTTGCAAAGTCACGAAAGTCAGATTTGAACTTGGCTTCAATACAAATTCAATATCTTCTGCGATCAGTGAGTTCCCTGTATTTTCGAAGATCAAAGTTGCTTTTGAAAATTCCTTCGCGATTACCAATACTCGAGAATATTCCGCCTTATCAAGACCTAATGAATCACGACCGATGATAATTGGTTCTGAAACTTCTCCATCAATTGTGATTTTGAATGTGCTCTTCTCGCCTACTACGCGCTGAACAATTACATCATCACTAATTGTGCGGTGATCATCAGTAGCAACTCGCTCAGCAGTAACTCCACCTGGAACCTGCTTTGCCTTTAGAGAATGAGCTTCTCCGACTACTGCGCTGCCGTCATGTAGACCACGAAGCTTTGCAAGTGGGGTAAAACGCCAAGCTTCTTCGCGACCAGTTGGAGTATGAATAATGTTGGTGTTTAACATTAACCAACCGCTCCTTCCATTTGAAGTTCAATTAATCGATTTAATTCGAGCGCATATTCCATAGGAAGCTCACGCGCAATTGGTTCGATAAATCCGCGGACAATCATTGCCATCGCTTCATCTTCGGTTAAGCCGCGTGACATCAAGTAGAAGAGCTGATCATCTGAAACCTTAGAAACCGTTGCTTCATGGCCCATTGATACATCGTCTTCGCGAACATCAACATATGGGTAGGTATCAGAACGCGAAATTGTGTCCACAAGAAGTGCATCGCACTTAACTGTGCTCTTTGAACCTGATGCGCCCTCATTTACCTGAACAAGTCCGCGGTATGAAGTACGTCCGCCACCACGAGCAACTGATTTAGAGATGATCGTTGATGAGGTATTTGGAGCTGCGTGAACCATCTTTGAACCTGTGTCCTGGTGTTGTCCTTCGCCAGCAAAGGCGATTGAAAGAGTTTCTCCCTTAGCGTGTTCGCCCATTAGAAAAACTGCAGGATATTTCATAGTGATCTTCGAGCCGATGTTGCCATCAATCCATTCCATGGTTGCGCCCTCTTCGCAGACTGCGCGTTTGGTAACCAAGTTATAAACGTTGTTGGACCAGTTTTGAATAGTTGTGTAACGCACGCGTGCATTTTTCTTTACGATGATTTCAACCACTGCAGAGTGGAGCGAGTCAGATGAGTAGATAGGAGCGGT
>JALQWD010000093.1 GCA_023260175.1 Candidatus Nanopelagicaceae bacterium
AAGAGGTATTTGAAGAGATACCTGCAGCACCACCAGCAACCGCTGCTACTGAGTCAACAAGAAGAATCTTGTCGTTATTTGGAACTTCACCATTCTTGTCGATCAAATCAGCTTCGTGGCCGATCGCGGTAACTGTACCGACGGTGTCGAAGAAATCTGAAAGCAGCAATGTGAAGACCAAAAGAATTGCCGAGATTGCAGAGATTCGGCCAAATGATCCAAGCAGATTAAACGAACCTAGTAGAGAGAAATCTGGAGTAGCGACGAGCTTCTCTGGAAGTGCAGGAATATTTAGTCCCCAACCCTTTGGATTGAACTCTTCAGGTGATACAAAACTTGGGCCAATTTTAAATGCCTTTTCAAGGATGATTGCAAACACTGTAGCGCCAACGATTCCAATTAGAAGTGCGCCCTTAGCCTTACGAACCATCAAAGCGACAATTAGTAATAGACCAAGAATGAAGACCACGATTGGCCAACCAACTAGATTTCCACCATCGCCAAGTTGAACCGGAACTGGTCCTGTCGCTGTGCGACGAACAAAGCCAGCGTCAACTAAACCGATTAGTGCGATGAATAGACCAATACCAACAGAGATCGCATATTTAAGTTGCTGCGGTACCGCGCGGAATACTGCTTGGCGAAAGCCAGTTAGAACTAGAACGGTAATAATCAAACCTTCTAGAACCACAAGACCCATTGCATCAGCCCAAGTCATCTTGGTTGCAATGCCGTAAGCAACGAAGCTATTTAGGCCAAGGCCAGTAGCTAGAGCTAGTGGAAAGTTTCCAACTAAGCCCATAAGAATTGTTAGAACACCTGCAACTAGTGCTGTTGCTGCTGCAATTAATGGCAGGTTAGGTGCGTCTCCGCCGCCTAAGAATTTTCCATCGCCATCTTTTACGAAGCCGAGGATTAGTGGATTTAGAGCGACGATGTAAGCCATGGTGAAGAAGGTGACTAAGCCACCGCGAACTTCACGACCTACTGTTGAACCGCGCTCCGAAATTTTGAATAGATTTTCGAGCATTTTCTCCCTTTACTGTTTTGGTGACCGGGGTGTTTGCGACCCGGAGGGGAAGGAGGCTTGAAGCCTATCTATTGGGTAGCCCTACTTAGTGGTAATCCGCGGTAAGACGAGCAACTATTCCAAGAGAGATGGCTACTGATTGGCCAATAAATAGAGCAAAAATCGCAGTACCGAGACCTATTCGGCCCCCGAGGGCCCAACCTGCTAGAAATGCACAACTTTCAATGCCTAGACGAATTCTGCCGACTCGAACGCCAGTTAGATTGTGAAGTGATGTCATTAAGCCATCGCGAGGTCCTGGGCCAAGGCCGCAAGTTATATAGAGTGCGGAACCAAGACCGACTAAAGCAACACCGATGAAGTCATATGCAATTCCAATCGCATAATTGCCAGCTTCTGGGAAATAAGTAACTCCGAACTGAATTGCAACAGCGATGAAAAGAATGTTTGAGAGCGTGCCAAATCCTGGTCTCTCACCAAGTGGCCACCAGAAAAAGAGCACAACAGCTGAGATCAAAAATGTTGTAGCGCCTAAATTCATTCCAGTTTTGAATGAAAACCCTTGGGCTAGGACCGACCATGGCGCATTGCCAGTTAAAGAATTGATAATTAGCGCATCGCCAAAACCGAAAATTGTTAACCCAAACCAGAGGATTGCAACTCTCGGGACCGATAAATCCCAACGTCCGTTACCAGTCCACGGAGTTTTAGGAATAGTGCGATGCGGTTTGAGAAAATTCATTAACCAAGACATCTGATGAGCCTATCAGTTACCCTATGCAACATGTTTGTTGGTTCGGGTACTGCGTTAAATATCGCCACTATCTTAATTGGCTCGACGATTGGTATTTTCATCGGAGAGCGCCTAAAAGAGAAGACCCGTTCCCTAATAACTGATGTATTAGGTCTGGTAACAATTCTTGGCGCTGCAGGTGCAATCATTCCGCTCTTTAAGAGTGGATATCTCGATGCAATACCAAATGGCTGGGGCACAATGCCGATTCTTCTTGCCCTAATTGTTGGTGGAGTTATTGGTTCTGCAATTGGACTTGAAGAGAAAGTCGAGAACTTAGGAGAATTCCTACGTCGCAAATTCAAAGCTAAAGAAGGCTCATTTGTTGAAGGCTTCTTAGATTCATCGCTTCTTTTTGCAATTGGACCTTTGGCTATCTTGGGCTCAATCAGCGATGGCATGTCCAATGGAATTGATCAATTGGTTTTGAAATCTGTCCTTGATGGCTTTGCCTCAATGGCCTTCGCTTCGAGTTTAGGTTGGGGAGTGGCTGCATCAGCAATTCCGGTAGGTATTTATCAGGGGCTTTGGACAGTAGTCGGTTTAGCGCTTGGAAATATCATGTCAGATTATCAAGTTGATGCAATGACAATAGTAGGCGGCTTAATGCTTCTAGGAATCGGTTTCAGATTGCTAAAGATTAAGAATCTGCCAGTTGGAAATTTGTTGCCAGCGCTATTTTTGGCACCATTAACGGCGCTTCTTTTCCATAGTTTTCTCTAGAGCCATCCCTAGAAGGTACTAGCATCAATTACAAAGCGATATTTAACATCGCTTGCAACGGTTCGTTCGTAAGCCTTTTCAACATAATCGGCATTAACTAATTCGACATCGCTAACAATGTTATGTTCACCAGCAAAATCGAGCATCTCCTGCAGCTCTACCATTCCGCCGATCATTGAGCCAGTTAGTGACTTGCGACCATCAAGTAGCGCTCCGGCCTTAACTGAATATGGTGCATCTGGAAGCCCAATAACTACCAAAGTTCCATCTATTTTCAGAATTCCAAGGTAAGCGTTGATATCAATAAGCGCTGAAACTGTATTCAAAACTAGATCAAATCTGCGAGCGAGGGGTTTTAAATCTTCATTGTCTTTGATAACTAGAAACTCTTTTGCTCCCATGCTGAGGGCATCTTCTCGCTTGTTAGCGCTATGTGAGAGAACAGTGACCTCAGCGCCCATCGCCGCAGCAAACTTAACTCCCATGTGACCAAGTCCGCCCAAGCCCATAACAGCAACTTTCATGCCAGGGCCAACTTTGAAATGCTTAATCGGTGAATAGAGAGTAATTCCTGCACATAGAAGTGGCGCGACTCCAGCCATATCCAAATTGCTAGGGATTGTTACTGCGTAATCCTGATCGATAACAAATCCGTCGCAATAGCCACCAAAGGCAATTGTCTTTCCATCGCGTTCGTAACCGTTATATGTTCCAGTCATTCCTTCATCGCAATATTGCTGCATTCCAGCTTTACATGATGGGCACTTGCGGCATGAATCAATAAATACGCCGACGCCAATGCGATCACCAACTTTAAATTTGCTTACTGAGCTACCAATCTCTGAAACTATTCCCACGATTTCATGGCCAGGAACCATTGGGAAGATGGATGGACCCCACTCTTCGCGCACTTGATGAATATCGGAGTGGCAGATACCTGCATGGGTAATCTTGAAGGCGACATCATTTGCGCCAAGCGCACGACGCTCGAATTGGAATAGTTCCAATGGTCCACCAGCTTTAAGTGCAGCCAAACCTTTAACTTTCATTGCTTACTCCTGATAGATCAATCTTGAAAAGGAAGAGTTGGTGGGGATGTGTGTGTCGCTTGTGATGCGCGTGCATTTATTTTGCGCATATGGTGTCTGCGGCAAAGCACTTCGTAAGCAACTTCGTCTTTGCTATTTGTATCGCCAACTACTACCTGTTCGCCTTCGGTAACCATAGACCCATTAATTACGCGGGCATTATGAGTTGCAGGTTCGCCACACCAGCAGAGTGCACGTACCTGTAACGTTTCAACACGATCTGCCAGTTCAACTAGTCTTTGAGAACCAGGGAATAGTTTGGTTCGAAAATCAGCCAAGATTCCAAACGCATAAACATCAATACCAAGACCATCGACAATCATTGCCAATTCTTCAATCTGACGCTCTGTGTAGAACTGTGCTTCATCGCAAATTATGAAATCAATTCTTTCGCCAAGTGACATTCTTTCAATAGTTAGACGATGAATATTTAGGTCTGTATCAACCTCAAGGGCGTTCTTCTGCAGACCTAGTCTTGATGAGATTAGCCCTTCGCCGGCGCGATCGCGATTAGTAAAAATCAGACCGTTTCGACCGCGTGTTTCGTGATTGTGTGCTGTCTGTAAAGCGAGAGTCGACTTACCGGAATCCATAGTTCCGCAGTAGTACACAAGTTCAGCCACGGCGTTATCCTGCCATGGCTTCATCGAGTTTTGCACTCAACGCCGGCGCAAGATGAAGTGCCATATCGACGGTGATGTGGGTCTGGTCACGATAAGCGAGGATTCCATCAACAATAGCTGGGCATTTATCGTTACAGAGCAAAGGAATCGGATCAAAAATACTTTTTGAACGATAGTCAATCTTCAGAGGCAACTCTGTATCGCACACAGCGTTCTTACTTAGACAAACTGGAATATCGCGATTTGGCCAAGGCGTATCTCTTAGCAACAGATGTTTGAAATCATATCGATCAGCTTTTACATACTCTTTAGCTGGAACTTTGTAGTGTTCAAAATTGCCAAGGACCACCAATTTTGGCTTTATCCACTTTATCGCAGCTAGTGCTTCTTCTCTATAGTTTCTGCAATCTGCTGCTTTAAATCCGCCGTTATCTCGCATTGGGATTTGCAGTGCAGGACAGCTCGACTTAGTAAAGGTGAAGAGGCGGAAACCTCGATCCTTCGCCCAATTCTCTAAAGCCGGGAACCACTGTGCCGCATGCGAATCTCCAAGTAGAACTATTGAATCCTTTGCATTCTTATCGCCGAAGATGCAATTCTCGTTGATATGCGAACCTACATAACCTTGGTGGCAACCATCGGCATAGATAGATGGCTTCTCAAGGTTGTATTTACTTGTAGTTGCCGTGGCAGAAATTCCAAATGATAGCGCTGATAAGAGAAGTGTTCCTGCGATCGCGCTTATTGCAATCTTGGATTTTGCAATTTTAGCTTTTCTAATTGGGTTTTCGATCAAGTTATATGTAATTCCGGAAAGCGCTATACATAAAGCTAACGCAAGTAGCTTCTCCTTATCGCCCATATTTCTCTGAAGATAGAGTGGAGGGATTGTTAATAGTGGCCAGTGCCAGAGATAGATCGAATAAGACCAATCTCCAATTTTCAGAGCGACAGGATTGCTTAAGATCACGTTCTTTTGTAACGAGATCAAAATTAGCGCAGCTCCAATAATCGGCAGTAACGCCGGAAAGCCTGGAAATGGCGTTTGCGCATCAAAGATAAGCGAACTGACCGCGATTGCAGCAACTCCTGGCCAAATCAATTTAGCGCGCAATGGATAGAGCGCGAGTATTGAACCAAGACCCAATTCGAATGCACGAGTAGGTAGTGAATAAAAAGCAAATATCGGGGCGCTCGTAACGAGAACAATTGAAAGAATAAAACTAGCAAAGGTTAATAGAGGTACAGCAATCCTTCTCACTCTTTTAAAGAGGATTAGCAACAATGGCCAAAATAGATAGAACTGTTCTTCAACTGCTAGAGACCAATAATGAATTAGCGGCGATGGAGTAGCGCCAAGGTTTTGATAATCGTTCTGCCAATGCGCATAGAGGTAGTTAGATACATACCAACTGCTTGCCAATAAATCCTTGGCGAATTGGCTACGGCTTCCGCTTGGAGCGACCAGCCAAAAGGCGATAGCTGTAGCCAGTAGAACGAAGAATGCAACAGGTAATAGTCGCTTTGCGCGTCGGGCGTAAAAATTACTAAATGTGAAACTTTGATCATTAATAATTAGAAGCGTAATTAGGTAGCCGGAGATTACGTAGAAGACATCGACGCCGATATACCCACCTGGTAACCATCCGGCATGGAAGAGAAGTACCAGCGTTACCGCTAGGGCACGAAGGCCCTGAATTTCAGGTGAGCGAAGCACTAAACGATAAAGATCGCGTGAATCTCAATATCAGGAAACTCTGCCTGCAACTTTGCGCGACCACCGAGTGCGGCAATCTCTAATAGAACGCCAACACTTGTTACTTTGGCGCCAGTTGCATGAATTAGTTTGATTGCGGCAATCAAAGTTCCGCCTGTTGCTAGAACATCGTCAACTAACAGAACTGTTTCACCATCCTTTGCTGCATCCTTGTGAATTTCAATTACATCGGTGCCATATTCCAAGCCATATTCCTGGCTATGTACAGCATGTGGCAACTTTCCCTTTTTGCGAATTGGAATTACACCGCGCTTACTCTGTACGCCGATCGCTGCGGCAAAGAAGAAACCACGAGCTTCGATACCGGCAATTAGATCAGCGCTTTTATCTTCTGCGCTCATTAATTCGGCGACTGAAGTTAAAGCTTGACCATCACGCAATAGTGGAGTGATATCTCTAAAAAGGACTCCAGGAGATGGGTAATCTGGAATATCACGGATAAGGGCGCGTAGTTGCTCTTTATTCATGAGTCTTACCTTATCGCTCTGATCTGCAGCTTTCCCGCTTTTATGATTTTTCAATTGTGTCCGAAAGGGGACTTGAACCCCTAAGGCCTTGCGGCCACAAGCACCTCAAGCTTGCGCGTCTACCAATTTCGCCACCCGGACTTATGTGGATGGGCACACTTTACTTCACATCAAAATGCCAAGCAAAACCAGAATATCTGCGAGAGAATCACCGTATGAGCAACTCAGTAACTGATGACGCAATTCGAATCTGCCAAGACCTAATTCGCATTCCAAGTGTTAATTATGGAGAAGGCAAGGGCGATGAACGGGCAGTAGCAGAGTATGTAGTTGCTTCTCTTGCAGAAGTTGGCATTGATGCAAAGATTTATGAGTCTGCGCCAAATAGATGCAATGTGATTGCCAATATCGAAGGAGCAGATTCATCTCGACCTGGTTTAGTCCTACATGGACATATCGATGTTGTCCCTGCAGCAGCAGATGAGTGGCAAGTAGATCCGTTTAGCGCTGAAATCAAAGATGGCGCAATCTGGGGACGCGGCGCTGTTGATATGAAGAATGTCGATGCGATGATTTTGGCAATCGTTAGACATTGGGCACGTAACAAAATTAAGCCTCCGCGCAATATTGTTTTAGCATTCTTTGCAGACGAGGAAGCTGGATCAACTTATGGCTCTCGATGGATGGTAAAAGAGCATCCTGAAGTTTTCGCTGGATGCAATCAAGCGGTTTCTGAAGTTGGTGGCTTCTCTGTAACGCTCTCAAACGGTAAACGTCTCTACATGATTGAAGCGGCGCAAAAGGGAATACATTGGGTTAAATTGACGGCACATGGACAGGCAGGTCATGGATCATTTATTAATAATCAGAATCCAGTTACTGCACTTTCAACTGCAGTTTCAAAACTCGGTAATCACGAGTGGCCGCAGACCTATACCAGTGCGGTTAGGGAACTTTTCACCGCGATAGCAGATGCGCTCGGAAGACCACTTGGCGATGATTATCGCGAATTCCTAGTAGAAATTCCGTCGGTTGCAAGAATGATTGCTGCAACTTTGCAGAACACTGCCAATCCAACAATGCTTGAAGCCGGTTATAAAGCAAAT
The DNA here is from genome assembly GCA_023260175.1 of Candidatus Nanopelagicaceae bacterium. Next base: position 7,608 of record JALQWD010000093.1, read on the forward strand.
GTAATTCCAAAAGAAGCGAGTGCAGTTATTGATGGTCGCTTCTTACCAGGGCATGAAGAAGCGCTAAACAATACAATCGCAGAGATTGTGGGACCCGAAATCAAAATTGAAACCGTTACTCATGACATTGCTTTAGAGGTTCCCTTTGAAGGTCCGCTAGTTGAAGCTATGAAAAATTCAATTCTCAAATTAGACCCCGAAGGCATTCCAGTTCCTTATTTGATGAGCGGTGGTACGGACAATAAGGCGCTTAGCGAATTAGGAATTATTGGTTACGGATTTTCGCCACTTAGACTTCCGGCAGATCTAGATTTTATGGCGTTATTTCATGGAGTAGATGAGCGAATCCCGTTGGAATCGTTAGATTTCGGCGTAAAGGCTTTAGAAGATTTTCTGCTCAACAGCTAACTTGATCTAAAGCTTCTCGCACGACACCTGGGAGCGTTATCTCTTCGCTTCGAAGAATTCCACGTAATTGTGCGCCAGTGCGTGCGCCGACTATTGCGCTGGTAACGCCAATCGCATCTCGCACCCAAGCAAGGGCAACTTCTAATGGTGAATACCCAAGACCATCTGCTGCAACTTGAACCGCTTCAACAATTCTCTGTGAACGCTCATCTAAGTACGGTTCAACATGTCCCGCGAAGTGCGGGCTTGCGCCACGTGAATCAGATGGGACACCGTTGCGGTATTTACCAGTCAAAACTCCACGACCCAGAGGAGACCAGGCAAGAAACCCAACATTTAACTCTGTTGCGCAAGGAAGAATTTCGTTTTCGATTTCGCGATTTAAAAGTGAGTATTCATTCTGCGTTGTAGCGATAGGTGCACGTAACTCTTGCTTGGTAACTGCACGAGCAGTCTGCCAGCCAGAGTAATTACTTATGCCAACATATCGAGCACGTCCAGATTGATATGCACTCTCAAGTGCAGACAAAGTGTCATCCAAAGGAGTGTTTTCATCCCAGGTATGCACCTGCCACAAGTCAACGTAATCTGTGCCGAGTCGTTTAAGTGAAGCATCTAGTTCGGCCAAGAGAGCGCCACGTGAGGTGTTTACTGTTCTAACGCCGTCAACAAAAGTAATTCCAGCTTTGGTCGCAATCACCACATCTTCGCGCTTGAAGAGCGAGCCAACTAAGCCGCCAATAACTTTCTCTGAGTCGCCAGCGCCATATACAGCCGCGGTATCAATGAAATTACCGCCCGCATCTAGAAATGCTCTGGCTTGATCTGCTGCTTCATGCTCATCGGTATCGCGACCCCACATCATGGTGCCGAGACCAAGGCGGGAGAGATTTAATCCCGTTGCGCCAGCTCGTCTTAATTCCACGAAGCGAACTTAGACGAATAGAGCGCATCTGCATTAACCTTTCGCTCTCATGTCTCGAATTTTCTTGTTGCGTCACGCACATTCAATCGCCAATGCCAAAGGAATTTTGGCGGGTCGAATGGAGAATATTCCGCTTTCAAAAGAGGGGCAGTTACAGCAGAACCTTCTATTGGAGCGACTATCTGGAATGAAGTTTGATCGCGTTTTGAGTAGTCCAATGCAAAGATGTCTGGAAACTCTACGGGGATTCGCTGATGCACCAACAATTGTTGAAGATTTCCAAGAGGTTCACTACGGCGATTGGACTGGAAAGCGAACATCTTCGTTGATGCGCAATTCAGCATGGCGAGAAATTCATAAACATCCGGCTTCCGTTAGATTCCCTAACGGCGAGACTCTCCCAGAAGTACAAACAAGATCACTTGCTGGACTAGATCGCCTCTTGAATAAACGTGATAAGAACGTGCTGATTTCAACCCATGCCGATGTCGTAAAAGTATTGGTCTTGCATGCGCTAGGAACCCACTTAAACAACATAGATAAATTGGCGATTGATAATGCCAGTCTTACGATTATCGACAAAGAAGGTAATGACTTCAAGGTCATTAGAGTTAACGATACAAATGCAGCGGCGAGAGATTTGGCTAAATGAGTCGCAGTCACAAGCTTGACCCATTAGATAGTTTGATTGTCGGAACCATCGGCCAACCGGGCGAACGCGAATTCTACCTGCAGGCGAAATCTCATGGCGCTGTTCATAGCTTTGCGATTGATAAGGGTCAGGTTGCAGCTCTTGCAGATCGCATCGCAATGTTAATTGGAGAATTGAAAGCTGCAGATTATCGATTTGAGAATGTCATTGCTGTTAATTTAGAAGTACCTTTGATTTCTGAGTTTCAAATTGGCGTAATTGGAATCATTTGGCTTGGCGACACCGAACAAGTCTGTCTAGATGTTCAGCAAATAGCTGAAGGGGATAATGATCTAATTCCATTTGAGGATGAAGAAGGCCCAACACTTTTCAGATTATTAATGACGCCAGATATTGCTAATGCTTTCGTTTCGCAGGCTAGGAAGGTTGTGTCTGCAGGTCGCGCACCTTGCCCATTCTGTGGTTTACCAATCAACAGAGATGGCCATTTATGTCCGAGGGCAAATGGTTATCGACGTTAACGAACAATTAGTTAGCCAGGAAATCGAGCTTGTTGGAAGAATCGTCGATGCTTCCAACGCTTCTATTTTCTGCAAAGTTGGCGAAGTAAATGCGATCTATAAACCAATTGCTGGCGAACGCCCACTTTGGGATTTTCCTGATGGGCATTTAGCCTGGCGTGAAGTTGCAGCCTATAAAGTAAGCGAGGCGCTGGGACTTAACTGTGTTCCTCTTACGATTTTGCGCGAGGGACCATTTGGTGAAGGTTCGCTACAACTTTGGATTGATGACATTGAAGAGGTTGATGAGCGCTATTCTGAAAGATCAGATGGTTTAAGAAAAATTGCGTTGCTAGATGCAGTCATCAATAATACGGATCGCAAAATTGGTCATTTGTTGTACAAGAACGGCCAAATCTTCGGTTGTGATCACGGAGTGACTTTCCATGAAGAGTACAAATTACGTACTGTTTTATGGCAATTTGCAGATCTTCCATTGACTGAACAAGAGATTTCTAGATTGAGTAGTTTTAATTTGGACCTATCTGGTTTGCTCACTGAGGCGGAGATTGACTCGTTGCATGATCGAATTGCAAACCTTTTGCAAGAGAGAAAATTCCCGCTGCCTCCGACAGATTGGCCGGCTATCCCTTGGCCACCGTTCTAATACAATCGGACATATGAAGAGCTGGCGGGAAATTCAATTCCCAAAGATTCCAAAGGCGACGAGCCCTCTGAAAGTTTACTCGACTAAAGATAAATCAGTAGTAGAGATCCCAATTAAAGATCGCTATCAAATGTACGTTTGTGGCATTACCCCTTATGACGCAACACATTTGGGCCATGCAGCAACCTATTTAACTTTCGATTTGGTGAATAGATATTGGCGAGCAATGGGCGCTTCTGTTAATTACATTCAAAATATTACCGATATCGACGATCCGCTTTTGGAGCGCGCAAATAGAGATGGGGTGGATTGGGTAGATCTTGCACATTCGCAGATTGATTTATTCCGTTCCGATATGCAGCTACTGCGCGTTATTCCACCTACACATTACGAAGGCGCAGTAGATGCAATCCCAGATGTTGTAGAAGCAATTACGGAGTTGGATAAAAAGGGCGCAGTTTATTCAGTTGATTCTGATAAGTACTTTGAAGTCCATAAAGATTCTGATTTCGGAAGTGAATCGCATCTTCCAGAGACAGAAATGCTTAAGATTTTCGCCGAACGCGGTGGCGACCCGGCACGTTCGGGTAAGAGAGATCCATTAGATGCCCTTCTATGGTTAGCGCATAGAGAGGGAGAGCCTGCCTGGCCTTCTATTTATGGTGATGGAAGACCGGGCTGGCATATCGAATGCGCAGCAATCGCTCTTAAGTACGCAGAGCCTACGGAAGACTTCGTTATTGATATTCAAGGTGGCGGTACCGATTTAATATTTCCACACCACGAAATGTCAGCATCGCAAGTTAAAGTTCTAAAGGAGAAGGAGTTCGCTAGAGCTTACGTTCATGCGGCTCTTATTGGTTTAGATGGCGAAAAAATGAGCAAATCCAAAGGTAATTTGGTTTTTGTCTCAAAGCTGATTGCAGAAGGCGTTGATCCAATGGCGATTCGTTGGGCCTTATTAAAACGCCCTTACTGCCAGGAATATATGTGGCTACGAAATGAAACCGATATTGCGCAGCAGGAGATAGATGCGCTTAAAGCAAAATTAGATTCAAAGGAGATCGCACCAACTGCTGATTTGATTGATGCTATCTACAACTACTTATCGAATGATTTAAAAAGCACAGAAGCAATCTCAGCAATTAATCAATGGGTTGCAGCCACCGGAACTGGCGGCGATGCAAAGCTTTTAATTGATGTTATAGATGGGTTATTGGGTATCGCCTTGACGGCGTAAGAAACGTTCAAACTCTTTGGCAATTTCGTCGCCAGTAGTCTCTT
>JALQWD010000144.1 GCA_023260175.1 Candidatus Nanopelagicaceae bacterium
TATCGCGAACTACTTCTTCGTTTAGTCCGCGCTTAGCAATTGAACCTGCTGTATCTGGATCAGACCAACCATATTCATACTTGCCAATACCCTCTAATTCAGGGTGAGCAGTAGTCATTTACTTTCCTTTCACTAACGGAATGTAAGTTGTGCAAACACCGTCTCCGTGTGCGATGGTTGCCAGTCTCTGTACGTGTGTGCCAAGTGTCTTTGAAAAGATTGCTGTTTCTGCTTCACATAAATCTGGAAACTCTGCTGCAACGTGTGCAATTGGACAGTGATGTTGACACATTTCTTGCCCCGCACCTACTTTGTGAATAGTTGATGAATAACCTTCAGTAGTAAGAAAATCTGCGAGCGCTTTTACACGATCTTTAGAATCTTTAGATTTTGCAAACTTCTTTTCGATTTTTTTCTCTAAATCCTCTGCTCTACTCTGAGCAAATTCTTTTATAAAGTTTGCGTTCTTAGTGCTCATGAAACGTAACGCGCTAATTGCTAAATCATCATATGAATGTTCGAACTTCTCGCGACCGCTGTCGGTCATAACAAAAACTTTTGAAGGTCGGCCACGACCACGTGAAAGCGCTGCATGGGGTTCTCGAGCCTCTAAAGTGCCATCCTCCAAGAGCGCATCTAGGTGGCGGCGAATTCCGGCAGGGGTAATTCCAAGGCGCTCAGATAGATCGGCCGCGGTAGAAGGGCCATTCTCCAGAATCGAGCGAGCTACCCCTTCGCGGGTGCGTTCGTCCTTGATTTTCACAACAGTATTGTGTCGTAATTCCTGCACGGAATCCAAATCGACCTTCGTTACTATGCCCACATGAACCTGGTGCGCGGTAGAGCTCTCCTCTATAGCGCGACGACGCTTCTGGCCCTTCAGATGCTCTTAGTAGTAACGGGTGGCTTGGTGCGTGTTACCGGATCTGGCTTGGGCTGCCCGACTTGGCCAAAATGCACCGGAGAGTCATTAGTCCCAGTGCAGAGCGAATCTGAAATCCATACCTATATTGAATTCGGAAACCGCATGCTGACCTTCGCCCTCTTTGCGGCAGCGATTGCAACCTTAATTAGCGGTTGGCAACGTAGCGAGATTAGACGTCTTGCATGGTTCCAATTCTTCGGAATCTTCGGACAAGGCGTATTAGGCGGAATTACTGTCCTAACAAAATTAAACCCGATTCCAGTTGCGGGCCATCTACTGCTCTCAATGGTGTTAATTGCCGGAGCAGCTACTTTGCAATTCAAAGTTGGTGAGTATCAAAGAGTTGATGACAATCTAGCCGGAAAGTTCTTGGCTACTTCTGCCTTCTTAACTTTAATTGCTGGAACAGTTGTAACCGGCAGTGGGCCACATGCTGGAGATTGGCAAGCTCCTCGTTTTGGTTTCGATTTAACTACAGTTGCCAGATTTCATAGCGTATTGGTCTCGATGACCCTAGCGCTCGCAATCTATATCGCCCTGAGATACCCGCGTGGTGCAGCCAACTGGTTGCTTGCGGCAATCCTGGGACAAGGATTTATAGGCTTACTCCAATGGTGGCAGGGTCTTCCCCAAGCTCTTGTGGGTCTCCATCTATTAGGTGCATCGCTCTTCTGGTTTGCGACTTGGCGAACCAGATTAAGTTTCAAATATAAAAGACCATAATTCGAAAGGCTGGAGATGTCGTTTACCTGGGGAAGAGAAGACGATTTAGTTGTTAAGTATGCGCGCGCTCTAGCAGCAGATGCAGTTCAAAAAGTTGGCAACGGTCACCCAGGAACCGCGATGTCCCTTGCTCCGGTTGCGTACCTCTTATTTCAAAAACATATGGTTCACGATCCAAAAGATCCAAAGTGGATTGGCCGTGATCGATTTGTGCTTTCATGTGGACATTCATCGTTAACTTTGTATACCCAGCTATTCCTAAGTGGATATGGCTTAGAGATGAAAGATCTTGAAAATTTCCGCACTTGGAATTCATTGACACCGGGCCACCCTGAATATGGACATACTGCTGGCGTTGAAATGACAACTGGCCCACTTGGAGCTGGAATTTCAACTGCAGTTGGTATGGCGATGGCTGCACGTTACGAAAAGGGTTTACTGGATAAGAACTCTCCTCTCTTTGATCACAATGTCTACGTGCTCTGTTCAGATGGCGACTTACAAGAAGGTGTTTCTGCCGAAGCTTCATCACTTGCAGGAACACAAGAGCTAGGCAATTTAGTTGTCATATACGATGACAATCGCATTTCAATCGAAGGCGATACCCACGTTGCATTTACCGAAAATGTTTCAGCACGCTATGCCGCTTATGGGTGGCATGTAGAAGAAGTTGCAGCCGCTAAAGATGGATCAGTTGATATTCAAGCACTAGATGCTGCGATCGAACGTGCGAAGAAGGAAACTTCCAAGCCTTCGCTTATTCGTTTGCACACGGTTATTGCATGGCCGGCTCCTAAAGCGCAAGGCACTGCGAAGTCTCATGGGTCTGCACTTGGCGACGAAGAGATTGCTGCAACAAAGGTAGCACTTGGATTAAACCCGGATGAGAAGTTTGCAATGCCCGCGGAGCTACTTGCGCACGCACGTAAAGTTGTAGATCGTGGTGCAAAGGCGCATGCCGACTGGAATTCAGATTTAGCAAAATGGAAATCTGCTAATGCAGATAAAGCGTCGCTGCTGGAACGTCTCCTTGCAGGAAAACTGCCCGCGCTAACAGTTCCTGAGTTTGCAACCGATAAAGAGATTGCAACTCGCGCAGCAAGCGGCAAGGTTATTAATGCACTTGCCGAACAACTTCCAGAATTCTGGGGCGGTTCGTCTGATTTGGCTGAATCAAATAACACCACAATCGAAAACGGTGGTTCTTTCCTACCTGCAACGAGCAAGATGAAGAACGCAAATCCTTTTGGCCGAATCATTCACTTTGGAATTCGCGAACATGCGATGGGTTCAATTC
>JALQWD010000187.1 GCA_023260175.1 Candidatus Nanopelagicaceae bacterium
TACCTTGCCGATCCCGGTAGAAAATCGCTTCGATGGCCTAACCGTGCTCTCAATTGCGCCGCTTATTGCGCGTGCGATTCGCGAAGTCTTCGAAGACGGTTCTGTAACAAGCCTTTTTGACGGCCACTCTTAATTCATATAGCCTTTGGCCATTCCGGCGAGGGGTTATAAACCCGTGATCGACGAATTTATTCGTTAATTACCCTGCGCCGCAACACGAAGGCGAAAGAGGTAAGAAAAATGGCAGAAGTAACTCTCAACGGTGTTGCTCGTACCGAATTTGGTAAGGGTGCATCACGTCGCGCACGTCGCGATGGTTTAGTTCCAGCGGTTATCTACGGACACGGTGAGAAGCCACGTCACGTAGCACTTCCAATGCGCGAACTAACAATGGCTCTGAAGACATCAAACGTATTGCTAGATATCGTTGTTGATGGCAAGACCGAACTAACACTTCCAAAGGCAGTTGTTCGTGATCCACTAAAGCTAACACTTGAGCACGTGGATCTAGTTATCGTGCGTCGCGGCGAGAAGGTAACTGTTGCAGTTCCTGTTCACACATACGGCAAGCAGGATCCAGACGGAATTCTTGAGCACGTTCACAACACTGTTGAAGTTGAAGTTGAAACAACAAACATTCCATCAGAGTTGAAGCTAAGCATCGAAGGCATGAAGGCCGGCGAATCAAAGCATGCATCTGATGTAGAGCTACCAGCAGGCGCAAAGCTTGTTAGCGATCCAAAGATGACTGTTGTTCACTTAGGCGAGAAGTCAACAAAGGCAGACGAAGTAGCAGCTCCAGCAGCTGATGCAGCGGCAGCTCCAGCAGCTGAAGCGACACCTTCAGCGTAATTAATTAAGAAATTCGAAGAGGAAAACCCCATGGTTTGGCTAGTCGTTGGATTAGGAAACCCTGGGGCTGAATATAAGAACACGCGTCATAACATCGGCCATATGGTTGTTGATGAGATGGCGCGTGTTAATTCTTTAAAGTGGAGTTCACATAAAGCACGCGCAGATGTCGCCGCTTATAAAATCGGTGTTGGAATTGATGCGCCAGGCGTAGTTCTCGCCAAATCTCATAGTTATATGAATGAATCAGGCGGGCCAATTAAAGCGCTCTGCAATTTCTACAAAATTGGGATCGAAAATCTAATCGTGATTCACGATGAATTAGATATCCCTTTCAATGCAATTCGCATCAAACAAGGTGGTGGCGATAACGGCCACAACGGATTGAAGAGTACGACAAGCGCAATGGGCGCTGATTATTTCCGAATTCGCATGGGAATTGGTCGACCAATTGGCCAACAAGATCCAGCAGATTTTGTTTTGAAGAACTTCGCTAGCGCGGAAAAGGGCGATATTCCGCTCTTTGTTTCGCGCGGTGCAGATGCAATTGAGTACTTAATTAAGAACGGTCTTCAAGCGGCACAAAGCCAGTACAACAATTAAAAGTTTGAAGCCAGTATCAACCAGTATTGCGAAGACCTAGCGCAACGCCGTTAATTGTAAGTAGAAGTGCGCGGCGAAGTAGCGGATCTGCTTCATCACCTGATTGGCGAACACGCTCTAGAAGATTAACTTGCAACATATGTAGTGGCGCTAAATATTGATCACGAATTTGAAGCGTGCGTGCAAGCAGTGGCTGATCACCAAGTAGATCATCATTTCCGCGCAGGGCATTAATTTCGCGGCTGGTTAATTCGAATTCAGCTTTAATGTCATCAAAGAAGTGATGAAGCTCTGCAGGCACAAGTGCTTTCACATAACGCTCAGCCATTTCAAGATCGGTCTTTGCCATTGTCATTTCTACATTTGAGATAAATGTTTTAAAGAAATGCCAATCATTAAGCATCTGCTTCATGACTTCGGTACTACCTGATTCGCGTGCAGCTTTAAGACCGCTACCTACGCCATACCAACCCGGAACAATCTGTCTGCTCTGGGTCCAGCCAAATACCCACGGAATTGCACGTAGTGAATCAAGCCCGCCTGATGCATCTGGGCGACGCGATGGACGTGAACCAAGGAAGAGATTTCCGAGCTGCTCAACTGGAGTTGATGCGTAGAAGTAAGCAGGAAGATCGGGATGATCAATTAACTTGCGATAGCGCGCAAATGAGTTATCGCTAACTAGGTTCATGCATTCATTCCACTTTGCTAAATCATCTGGACTCTGACGAGGTCCGCGATTCAAAATTGTCGCTTCAAGAGATGCCGCCAGGGTTAACTCAACGTTTTCGCGAGCAAGTGCTGGAAGTGCGTACTTATCGCTGATTACTTCACCTTGTTCGGTCATTTTGATCTGACCATCAACTGAACCCCAAGGAAGTGCGACGAGCGCATCGTAAGTCGGTCCGCCACCACGTCCAACAGAACCACCACGTCCATGGAATAAACGAAGCTTCACGCCGTATTTCATCGCAACATCGCGCAAGATGCGTTGTGCGCGGTGGATCTCCCACTGGCTGGTTGCGATACCGGCATCTTTATTGGAATCCGAATAACCAAGCATTACTTCTTGGATATCGCCACGAAGTGCAACAACTGCACGGTAGGTCGGATCAGAGAGAAGTTTTTCAAGGATTTCACCAGCTGCGCGAAGTTCTGCAACCGTTTCAAGAAGTGGAGCAAAACCAATCTTGGCAACCTTCTTATCAAGATCAACTAAGCCTGCAGCTTTTCCGATAACCGCTGCTGCAATTAGATCATCCGCGCCTTTAGTCATAGAAACGATGTAAGTCTCGATTACTTCAGGACCGAAACGTTCAATCAATTCATCGATTGCCTTGAAAGTGTCATAGGTCTTCTTGCCTGCAGCATCTAACTTTGTGGGATCGAAAGAGTTCTTTGCAGCAAGCTCTTGGATCAGAACTGGGAACTTATCTTCATGAGAAAGCGCTAGATAACCTTCAGGCAGATATTGCTTCAGAACGTTGTGATGAGCATCAGAATGCTCGCGCACATCTAGCGTTGCATGAGTTAAACCAAAGGCGGCAATACTGCGGATGGTGCGCTCAA
>JALQWD010000125.1 GCA_023260175.1 Candidatus Nanopelagicaceae bacterium
ACATAATGTTCGACCATTACGCCATCTTCAATAACGCAAATCTGTGTGCGGTCACCTTTTTGGCGAACTAACATTTCGCGCTTTACTTCATCGCGACGTGCAAGGAATTCACCTTCAGTAATGATGGTTCCACGACGGCGATAAGTTTCGCGATATTCGCGACGATCTTCGCGATGGCGGCCTTCACGGCGATGATGACGATCACGACGATTACCGCGATCATTTCGATCTGTGCGCTCAGCGCGCTCCGGACGTTCTTTGGTTTCGCGCACCTTTACAACTGTTGGTACGCCATCTTCATCAACAATCTCTCCAGCTTGAACGCCATCTTCTGCGCCACGACGACGGCGGCGGCGGCGATGAGAAGTCGCGCTATCTTCTGCTGAATCATCAGTTGCAGCTAACTCTGCGCCAGTGTTCTCTTCTTGTCCCTTGCGACGACCACGGCCGCCGCGACGGCGGCGACGTCCACCGCGACGTGAATCTTCATCTTCTTGTTTCTCAACTACAGCTTTGCCGCTCTCTTTTGTTTTCGCTTTTGGAGCTGGCTTCTCTTTCTTAGCCGGCTTGCTCTCAACTGCAGGAGCTGCTTGGAAAATTGGAGTCGCAACAACGGCAGGAACGGCCTTCTTGCGAGTTTTCTTCTCTGCTGGAGCCTCTGAGTTTGAAGTTACTTCAGGGGCAGCTTTTTTACTTGCGCGCTTACGCGGCGCTTTTGGCTCATCAGCCATGTACACCAAATCCTTTGTATGCAAGAAACGGTTGTTCCCTGCTCTGTTCCGGGTTCGAAATCAATCGAACAAATTCTTTTTAGATTCGCGCTGCGATTGACCGCGCGCTGAATGCTGGATGAATTATGGCACTAATGGTTGAAAATAGCCATTACCCGCGTAAACGAGCATGAACATTCTGTAATAAACCCACACCAATCATGTTGGCGAACATACTTGATCCACCATATGACAAGAATGGCAAAGGAACGCCGGTCATTGGCATAAGACCCAAAGTCATTCCGATATTTTCGAAAGTTTGAAATGCAAACCAAGCTACAACGCCTACAGCGACCAACCTGCCAAAAGGATCAGTTGTTCTTCGCGCAATACTAAAACCGCGCATCATTATTGTTACTAAGAGCAAGAGAATGAATGCGCTTCCAATAAAACCAGTCTCTTCGCCAGCCACGGTAAAAATAAAGTCAGTCTGTTGCTCAGGAACAAATCTTCCATTGGTTTGTGCGCCTTGGAATAAACCAGTTCCTAATATTCCGCCACTACCAACTGTGATGCGTGCTTGGCGCAATTGATAACCAGCACCCTGGGTATCTGCATTTGGATCAACGAAAGATTGCAGACGATTTAATTGATATTCACTTACAACGCCTGCTTTAACTGCAACTAAGCCGCCAAGCAGCGCAAGTAATAGTAGCCCAGCAACCCATCGCGCTTGAGCGCCACTTGTTGCGATGATTGTTACAACTATGGCACTGATGATAAGAATTGTTCCCATGTCCGGCTGTAAAACAATAAATAGAACCGGTATTCCGGCCACCGCTAAAGCTTGAATTACATCTTTATTGCGAACTTCTTCTTGGCCATGCATTCTTTCGGTAAGAATCATGGACATGCCAATGATGATTGTTATCTTTGCTAACTCTGCAGGTTGAATTGAAAATCCACCAGGAAGCACAATCCATGCGCGCGCACCGTTAATTGTTGAACCGATACCTGGAATTAACACCAAGAGAAGGCCAAGGACGCCAGCGCCCCACACAAATGGCGTATATGCGCGTAATGAGCGGTAATCAATAAACGTGGTTCCAAAGGCTAGCGCGATGCCAATTACCACGTTGATTCCGTGGCGCTTTAAGTAATACTGAGGATCTTCGCCTGCTGCCGCATACCAATTGCGCGTAGCTGCATATACGAGAATTGTTCCAAAAATTAAGAGCGCGCCAACTGCAAAGCTGAGTACCGGATCGAAACCTGCAGTTAAATTTCTGCGCTGGCGACGATAAGTGAAACTTCTTACCGATTCGTTCACTTAGTTCACCGCCTTTTTACTTGTTGAAGCTGACGGCGATGGAGATGGCGTCGCCTTAACTACCTTTGTAGTTGGCGAAATCTTAGGCAATTTAGTCGGTGGACCTGATGGATAAACAATCTTTTCTGGCACTTGTTTATTCCCAACTGCGCCGAAGATAGTGTTGTAAATCTGACGCGCTCCAACACCAGCAGCTGCTGCACCAGTACCACCTTGCGAAACCATGACTACAACTGCATATCTTGGATTCTCACTTGGACCAAAGGATGCAAACCACGATGTTGAATCTTTCTTTGTGCCATTTGTATTCAAACCGAAAACTTCTGCTGTTCCAGTTTTACCAGAGACACTTACTGGGAAACCAGCGAATGCTCCTGCTGCAGTACCGTTAATGGTTACTTGGTGCAGAGCATCTTTTAGCCATTTAAAAGTTGATTTCGCGGCAGCAACTTTGCCCAACTCTTTTGGAGTGAACTCCTTAACCACTGTGCCGTCGGTCTTAACAATTGCCTTGGCAACCAATGGTTGCCAAATAGTTCCGCCATTTGCAATCGCGGCATATGCCTGCGTTAACTTCAATGGAGTTATAACGGTATCGCCTTGGCCAATAGAGAAGTTCACGGCATCGCCCGCACGTAGTACTCCGCCATCAATGCAATTCTCTTTAGCTAATTGAATCAAGAATGGAGTTAAATCTTTCTTGGCCGCGCGTTTTTGATAATTGCAATAGAAGTTCTTATTCTGTTTCCAATAATCAAGCTTCCATTGACGATCTGGAATACGTCCTTCAAGCTCGCCAGGTAGATCAATTTGAGTCTTTTTATCTAGTTGAAAATCATGAGCAACGCTAAAGAAGAGATCTTTTTCATTCTTTGGATCCAATCCGCCATCTTTTAACCACTCTGAGTATGCGATTTTGTACCAAAGAGTGTCACAAGATACTGCGATGCCGGTCTTCATTGAAATACGTCCCATTGCTTTTGATTCGTAGTTCGTAAAATCTCGATTACCGACTCGGTACTTGCCTGGGCAATCGTAAGAAGCATCCAAGCTATAACCAGCTTTTACCGCAGCAAAGATTGAGAAAGCTTTAAATGTTGAGGCAGGTGCGAACAAACCTTGCAATGGTCTAGAAAGCGCTGGCACATATGTATTTTCAGAGTACATATCTTTCGCTTGCGCAATTGTTAAACCTTTTTCCCAAATGTTCGGATCGTATGTTGGGTATGAGGCAAGCGCTAAAACGCGACCAGTTTTAACATCCATTACTACTGCCGCTCCACCATCCGCTCTATAGCCTTGAGCGCGCGAAGATTTAACGGCTGTTGCAAGTCCAGCTTCTGCAGCACCTTGAATGCGAACATCCAAGCTTGTCACTAAGTGCATGCCAGGAACCGGCGTAGTGTCGCGAGATTTCTCTGTAACAGATTCTTTTCGGTCGACGATAACAGTTTTGATTCCTGGACGACCGCGTAGATAACTGTCATAAACGTATTCGAGTCCGTCTTTACCAATTGATTCGCTTCGGTAGTAACGAGTTCCATTATCTGTTGCTAAATCTGAATCTGTTAAAGCGCCAACGTAACCGAGAACGTGTGCGCCAGTAGCTCCCATTGTGCCTGGGTAAAAGCGAACAGATGTTGGATCTGCATCAATTCCTGGAAATTCACTGCT
>JALQWD010000031.1 GCA_023260175.1 Candidatus Nanopelagicaceae bacterium
CAAGTGATAGAAGTTTTGCATCGGTAACCGCTGTTGCAGTTGAAGTACGTGGTCCTGGATCAAATAGTGAAAGTTCGCCGAACATTTCGCCAGGTCCAAGGATTGCTAATAGATTTTCGCGACCATCACCTGATGAAGTACCAAGCTTTAATTTACCTTCGACGACAACATAAACCTGATCACCAGCATCGCCTTCAGCGAAAAGAATTCCGCCTCGGTTGATCTTGACTGGTGTCATTGCGCTACGTAGAGAAGCTGCCGCGGCATCATCAAGAGCAGTAAAAAGAGGCGCTTTGTGAACTACATCGTCTTCATTGCTCATTTCTTAATCTTAACTGGTCAGGTGCTTAAGTTAAAAATCGGCAGTAATTTATGGCTGTGAGCGGGCAGCCTAAGGATATTTTTAGAATTCTGACTAAAACCTATCCACATGCAACTTGCGAACTTGATTTTAAGAACCCGCTGCAATTAGTAGTTGCATCAGTGCTTTCAGCTCAATGCACGGATAAAAGAGTCAATCAAGTTACCCCAGCTCTCTTTAAGAAATATAAAACTGCCCGTAGTTATGCAAATGCCAATATTTATGAATTAGAAGATCAAATTCGTTCAATTGGTTTATTTCGAGCAAAAGCTAGAAATATTAAAGGCTTAGGGATGCTGATTGATGCTGACTACAACGGCGAAGTTCCAGATACTTTAGAAGAGTTAATTAAATTGCCAGGCGTTGGACGTAAAACTGCAAACGTAGTGTTGGGCCATGCCTTTAATGTTCCTGGAATTACTGTAGATACCCATTTTGGTCGACTATCACGCAGATTTGGTTGGACCACTTCGGAAGATCCAGTGAAGATCGAACATGAAGTCGGAGCCTTATTTCCAAAGAAAAATTGGGTAGATCTATCGCAACGCGTGGTCTGGCACGGACGTCGCATATGTCATTCACGAAAACCAGCGTGTGGCGCTTGTCCGTTACAGAATGTATGTCCATCATTTGGCATTGGAGAGATCGATACCGAAAAAGCTAAGAAGTTGGTTAAGCGCGATGAAGATTTTCGCTAGTTTATTTGCAGCAACGCTGCTCTTAACATCTTGCGGCCAGAGCGCACCAGTTACCTACACTGATGGCAAAGTTGTTAATTGCAATTCTGTTAAACATGTTGATGGCAACGCAATTGAATTACTTTGCTTAGGTGACGGGAGCGTTATTGATCTTAAATCTCTACGCGGACCAATGATGCTAAATATCTGGGGCTCTTGGTGCGGACCTTGCAAAGATGAAATTCCATACTTACGTCAGTTCTATGACAAGTACAAAGATCAGGTGCAACTGGTTGGCCTTGATGTTGAAGAGCCAAGCAAAGAGGCAGCGCGACCATTTATCGAATCTCATGGCTTTATCTGGCCAAGTCTTTATGATCCAGATGGTCGCACCCGCGCTGAAATCGGAATGGGCGTGCCTGTAACGTGGTTTATCGATGCCAAAGGCAAGGTTATTTACAAGAAGATTGGCGCTTTTGCTGACTATAAGGAGGTAGAAGCTTTAGCTAAAGAGCACTTTAATCTTCAGTAGAAGAGCTCAAACCATCCTTAATTAGATTCATAACATTTGGATCTGCCAAAGTTGTTGAATCGCCAACTGCACGATTCTCTGCCACATCTCGAAGTAATCGGCGCATGATCTTTCCGCTACGAGTCTTTGGAAGTTCATTAACTACCAAGATCTGTCGCGGGCGAGCAATCGCACCAATCTCTTTAACAACGTGTGCTTTTAGCGCGGTAATAAGCGCTTCGCCCTTAGTGTGATCGATTCCGCCGCGCAGAATTACGAAAGCGACAATTGCTTGGCCGGTCATCGCATCGTTTGCGCCAACAACAGCGGCTTCTGCAACTTCTTCGTGAGATACAAGCGCTGATTCAACTTCAGTTGTAGAGATGCGATGTCCAGAAACATTCATCACATCATCAACGCGTCCTAATAACCAATATGCGCCATCTGTATCTAACTTTGCGCCATCGCCGGCAAAGTAGATACCTTCATACTTTGACCAATAAGTTTCTTTGTAACGTTCTGGTTCGCCCCAAACACCACGCAACATCGATGGCCATGGCTTATCTAAAATTAAATAGCCACCATGACCTTTACCAACTTCATTTGCATGATCA
This sequence comes from Candidatus Nanopelagicaceae bacterium, assembly GCA_023260175.1. The sequence continues at coordinate 2,164 of JALQWD010000031.1, forward strand.
TCAACAACTTTTGCACTGATACCAGGAATTGGTCGCATTGCAGAACCTGGTTTAGTCGCAGTCACACCTGGTAGTGGCGAAATCATGATGGCACCGGTTTCGGTCTGCCACCAGGTATCAACAATCGGACAACGATTTCCGCCAATTACATCGCGGTACCACATCCATGCTTCAGGATTAATTGGTTCGCCAACAGAGCCAAGTAAGCGAAGTGATTTCAAATTAAATTTATTTGGAAACTCATCGCCCCACTTCATCCAAGTACGAATCAATGTTGGCGCGGTGTAGAGAATTGTTACTTTGTATTTTTCGATGATCTCGAACATACGACCTTTATGCGGCGTATCTGGCGTTCCTTCGTACATAACTTGCGTAGCACCATTTATAAGTGGTCCATAAACCACATAAGAATGGCCAGTAATCCAACCAACATCTGCGGTGCACCAATAGATATCGGTTTCTGGTTTTAAATCAAAAACTGCTCGGTGTGTATATGAGCTCTGAGTTAAATATCCGCCAGTGGTATGGAAAATTCCCTTTGGTTTTGCAGTAGTTCCGCTGGTGTACAAAATAAATAATGGATGCTCAGAATCAAAGCTCTCTGCAACATGTTCAGCTGGTTGGCGATCAACAATTTCGTGCCACCAAACATCTCGATCTGTCCAAGCCACATCTTGGCCGGTGCGCTTTATAACTAAGACGTTCTTAACATTATGTTCGCCATTTAGCGCTTCATCAACAGCCGACTTAAGAGCAAAAGCTGCACCTTTTCTATATCCACCATCTGCAGTAATTACTAAACGCGCATCAGCATCTTGAATTCTAGAAATTAACGCTTCTGCACTGAATCCGCCAAAGACCACAGAGTGCGCAGCACCAACGCGCGCGCAAGCTAGCATCGCAACTGCAGCTTCCGGAATCATGGGCATATAAATTGCAACGCGATCTCCAGATTTAATGCCAAGCTCTGTTAGTGCATTTGCTGCCTTCTTAACATCTGCAAGAAGCTCCGCATATGTAATTGTGCGAGTATCGCCAGGTTCACCTTCAAAGAAGAATGCCACGCGATCGCCGCGCCCTTCATCAACATGGCGATCTAAGCAATTTACAGAGGCATTTAACTTCCCATCAACAAACCACTTTGAAAAAGGAACTTGCCAATCGAGCACCGTATGCCAGCGCTTATCCCACTTTAAGTACTCAGCTTTCGATTCCCAGAAAGCAATGCGATCAGCTTCGGCAAGCGCATACTCTGATTCTTTGATATTTGCTTGTGCCGCAAATTCCTTTGTGGGTGGAAATGCGCGATCTTCGTGGAGAAGATTTTCGACCTGATCCTGTGACATGAGATGTGAGGTTACTAGTCGCATCTATCCACAGCAATGAAATTCTCAAAGAAATCAGGGCTTATAAAGGGTGAAGATTGGCGCCTACCAAATAAGAAAGGCAGAACATGCTCGCTTCGTTTATCGCTCTATTGATGAAGTTCTTCTCATCAACCACCAACGTCAAACTGCTGATGGCAGCCCTGGCTAAATTGTCGGCCGCCATGGCCTAATAGGCGGATAAATCAGCCAAAATCGCCGCTTCCGGGCCAGTTTCGGGGGCGGCGATTTTATTTTGGGCGGGGCAGATGGTTGGATTAGCCGTAAGCCTCCAGTCGACCCAACGGCGCGTTCGGTTTGAGATTACAAAACTACCGAGGAGCAAAAATGGCAATTGCAACCCCAGAAATTTACGCAGAGATGCTTGATCGCGCTAAGAAGGGCGCATTCGCATATCCTGCAATCAACGTTTCATCATCACAGACTCTTATCGCAGCTATTCGTGGCTTCGCAGAGGCAGAGTCAGACGGAATTATTCAATTCTCTTGGGGCGGTGCGGAATATGCATCTGGCTCAACAGTCAAGAACGCGGTAGATGGCGCAGTTGCGCTCGCAGAGTTTGCACATGTTGTTGCAAAGAATTACAACGTAAACATTGCGCTACATACAGATCATTGCCCTGTTGAGAAGCTAGATACATTTATGCGCCCACTTCTTGCAATCGGTGCAGAGCGCATCAAGGCAGGCCAGATGCCACTATTTAATTCACACATGTGGGACGGCTCAGCTGTCGACATGAACGAAAACATGAAGA
>JALQWD010000071.1 GCA_023260175.1 Candidatus Nanopelagicaceae bacterium
CATGGGGTTATGTTTTAAAAGATATCAACGGTGAATTACTACTTAATTCAATTAAACAAGTAGCTGCTGGCGAAAGTATTTTGGATGAACATGCAGCAGATCGCGTCCGTGAAAGACTTCGTAAAGTTGGTTCTCCCGCTGCAGAGATTTCGTTACTTAGCGAACAAGAGCGAAAAATCATTACCTATATCGGCGATGGCTTAACCAATAAGCAAATCTCTGAGCAGATGTTTATCGCAGAGAAAACTGTTAAGAACTATGTAAGTTCACTGCTATCTAAATTAAGTCTGGATAACCGAGCACAAGCGGCATCGCTTGCTACTCGTGTTGGTTTAAGACCTGATTCAAATAGTGATCTGCCAAGTAACCTTTAAGCCGCTATCTGTATTTTCGACTTTGACTTCTCCGCCATATTTAGCAGCGCGATCACTTATATTAAGTAGCCCGTTACCAAATTTAATCGGCTTAAAACCTGCGCCGTTGTCTTCAACTTGAATTTCCAAACGTCCCGCTTCGACTTTAATTTCGTATTTAACTTTGTTGGCGTTGGCATGGCGACCGGCATTATTTAAAAGCTCTGCAGTAACAGCGACTACATCTTCACTTAAATTTGGTGACATCACGGTGTCGATTGGACCTTTTAGATTGAAATCGATGACATAGCCCCAGTGGGTACGAGCAACTTCGATTTCATGCAGAATCTTCTGGCGGACTGAGTCTTGGTTGCTATTTAAAGAGTGAACTGTGCTGCGAATTTGGCCCACGGTTTCATCTAAATCAACCAGAGCTTGTTTTAAAGCCAGCTGCACATCTTCGACAATCGCTTTACGTAGCGCGCCTTCCAGCATGATTCCGGTGGCAAAAAGCCGCTGCAGTACTAAATCATGAAGGTCACGAGCGATTCTTTGGCGCTCTTCAGCGATTAAACGCTGTAACTCATCATCATTCATAGGCACGTTGATTAGCGTACCAATTAGCGAACTTTTGTTGGCTCCCAACCGCGACGATCTTTTTTATGGGTGCGGCTGCGATAAACCAGATATGGCCTTGATAGATAACCAATTGGCGCAGAGAAGATATGTACCAATCTAGTAATCGGAATAATCGCAATTAAAGCCATTGCAAGTAGGGCGTGTAGCTGAAAGGTAACTGGTGCTTCCTTCATTAAATCAGCGCGTGGGTTAAATGTTGCGATTGATCTAAACCAGACTGAAACAGTTTCGCGATAGTTATAACCATCAGGATATTTACCAGGTAGATCCAACAAGTTGATACCGATAGTGTTGTAAACGCCAAGCCCGACAAGTGAACCAAGTACTAAATACATCAACTTGTCCATTTTTGTTGTTACTTGAAATACGCGAACCACCGTGCGGCGGCGATAAATCAAAATTGCCATGCCGACAGTAACCATCACTGCAGCTACTGATCCCATTGCAACTGCGACAACGTGATAGGTGTGTTCTTTGATTCCTAACTTTTCAGTAAGAGAAGCTGGGATTACTAAACCCATTACATGTCCGCCAAGCGCCATCAAGATTCCGACGTGAAATAACGGAGAACCAATACGGAGTAATCGTGATTCATAAATCTGCGATGATCGTGAGGTCCAGCCATAGCGATCAAATTTATAGCGCCAGAACATTCCGACGATAAAGACCATCGTGACGATATATGGTCCTGAATTCCAGAAGACTTCTAACATTAGGCACCAACTTTCTGGCCGTAACCTTCAAGACCAACTTCTTCTTTCGGTGGTCCTGATTCAATTAATTTAAGTGTTTGCGTTGTCATCTCGCCAGGGATTCGCTTATTTAGCTCTTCGATAAGACCTTTATAAGGAGATTTCATATCGCGAAGTGCGTAGGTTAAAAGCGTTAACCCTGCTTTATGTTCGATCAGCAAATTCATGCCTAACGGAGATGCCGTAACCGCAATAAATTCAAGCAAAATCGGTAGGTAATCATCTAACTCTTCGCTAACTGATTCCCAACCTTCTGCAGCATAGATATGTTTAAAGTTAAGTAGCGCCATTCCCCGTCTGCGGGTATCGCCATTTAAATAGTAAGACATATATAGACAAGCGCGGCGTTTGCGATCAAAGGTAGCGACATAATCTTCTTGTAGCTCCATGATTGATTTAGAACCGAAGAAACTTAGTAAATCCCAGAGCATCTCTTTAGTCTCTGGATTAAATTTATCTAAATCATGCTCGACCTCTTCAAAGGAACGTAACCAATCACGTTCTGGATAACGTAATGCGATTGATGCCGCTGCAAAGAGTCTACGAGTTTCGAGATCTAACATTAGATTTCTCCTAACTCTTCATGCTTCTCAACTGAGGCGCGTTTCTTAGTGATGTGGAATGTTTCAAGTGCGATTGGAATAGGTTTGCGATCTGCATTTGGTCCACCAGGAATTTCATCGAAGTCAACGCTGCAACCAGTTGACATCGCCTCTTCTAATCGATCTGCAGTCTCTTGGTGCGCTGCAGGGATTACATAGCGATCTTGGTATTTAGCAATAGCAAGTAATTTATACATTTCATATAAATCTTCGCTGCTCATTCCAACTGATGCTGGGATGGAATCGTTAAATTCATTGCCCAAGTTGAAATCGCGCATATAAGAACGCATCGCTGCCAATTTCTTAAGTACGTTATTGATGACATCAACATCGCCAGCAGACATTAGATTTGCTAAGTACTGCGCAGGTATTCGAAGGGTGTCGATTGCTGCGAATAAATTGCCCTTATCTTCAGCATCGTTGCCGCTGTTCTTAAGTGCATCCACGATTGGTGATAGTGGTGGGATGTACCAGACCATTGGCATGGTGCGATATTCAGGGTGTAGTGGCAGAGCAACTTTGTACTCTTTAGCTAACTTATAAACCGGTGATTTCTTTGCTGCATCTAGCCAATCTTCAGCAATCCCATCTTTTAACGCTTGGGCAATGACTTCTGGATCATTTGGATCAAGAAGCAAATCAAGCTGCGCTTCGTATAGATCTTTATCATCTTTAACAGATGCCGCTGCTAAGACCTTATCTGCGTCATATAGGAAGAGGCCGATATAACGTAAGCGACCAACGCAAGTTTCAGCGCAGAC
>JALQWD010000180.1 GCA_023260175.1 Candidatus Nanopelagicaceae bacterium
AAATTAAATTACGAATACATGTTGATGAGATAACGCCATTGCTCTCTTGGAGATTATGGACTTCAACCTGCAATCCATAATTACGAAGATCCTCTGCTTTTCCGGCTGCGCCTTTTCCGTATGTGAAGTTAGCGCCAACCATTACCGCTTTTGCATCTAATTCATTAATCAGAACTTTATTTACGAAATCATCTGGCGACATCGCAGCAAACTCTTTATCAAAATCTATAACTACAACTGCATCTGCCCCATGCTTAAGCAATAGCGATACGCGTGCATCAAGCGAAGTTAAATGAGTTGGCGCTTTATCTGGTGCAAAGAGTGTGGTTGGGTGTGGTTCGAAAGTCATCGCCACAACAGGATTGCCAAACTTCTGCGCATCTTTTAATAGTTGCTGGTGGCCCATATGTACGCCATCAAAGTTACCGATAACAACGGTAGCCCCCTTGATTGCTTCTGGCTTCCAACTCAAACGCATGAGATTATTTTATAAAGACTGCAAATGGTTTAGCCATTCCGTCTTTATCCTCTAATAGCGCAGCAAGTTCACCTTGGGGCGTAATTGCAGCGACAATCCCCGCTACCCCGCTTGCTTGAATATTGCGACCGAATTTCATCTCTGCAGTTTCCTGGAAATCTAAGGTGCGCGGCGTGAAGATCTTTGATGCAACATCGGTAACGCTCATTAGCTGGCCAGCCATAGATAAATCAAAGATGCCAACTTGGGTACGGCGAAGCGCAGTTAAATGTCCACCGCAATCACGGGCAATTGCGCGGATATAGGTGCCTGCGCTGCACTTAACAGAGATATCAACTTCATCTCCGCGGATTTCGTTGATTTTGATTTCATAAACTTCAACTTCGCGTGCTGGGATATCAACTTCTACACCTTCGCGAACTAAATCGTAAGCGCGCTTTCCATCAATACGAATTGCAGAGACGCTGGATGGTTTCTGCATAATTTTGCCAACTTGTTTCGCAAAGGCCGCTGGAATATCTGCAGGAATTTCAGTTGTGGCAATTACTTCGCCCTCTTTGTCATCAGTTGAAGTTAATTGGCCAAGTTTTACCGTTGCGTCATATGCCTTGATACCTGCAGTTATGTATTGCAATAAACGTGTGCCATCGCCGACACCTAAAACTAAAACACCAGTTGCCATTGGATCCAAAGTTCCAGCGTGGCCGATTTTTCGGGTAATTAACTCTTTACGAGCTTTAGCAACTACATCGTGGCTAGTCATGCCACCCTGTTTATCGACTACTAAAAATCCGCTAGTCACGTGTTTTCGGTGTCTTGTAAGCGTCTTCGACTACTGGCTTTGCCTTTTCAGCCAAATGCGCAATTTCATCATCATGCTTTTTAATTTCAGATAGAAGTGATTCCATCTGTTGCGCAGCTTCAGGAAGCGCATCGCTAAAGAATTCAAGAGTCGGAGTAATGCGAGTCTTCAAATCATGGCCAACTGCGCTACGTAATAAACCCTTTGCAGATTCCAGAGCAGCCTTTGTCTTTGCTTGCTGATCGTGATCGCCAAAGACGGTATAGAAAACAGAAGCGTTCTGAAGGTCGCCAGTTACGCGCACATCAGTGATAGTGACGAAACCAAGACGCGGGTCTTTAACCTTTGTCTCAAGTGTCTGCGCCACTACTACTTTGATGCGGTCTGCGACCTTTTCAGAACGAACTGACATTATGCGCGCTTCTTCTCTTGCATATCAAAGACTTGAACAATGTCTCCGACTGAAAGTTCCTTATAGCCAAC
>JALQWD010000034.1 GCA_023260175.1 Candidatus Nanopelagicaceae bacterium
TTCCCTTTATTTGCTTATTTAATTAAGCAGTTACTAATGGATAGCCAGCAGCCTGCCAAGAAATAATTCCTTCTTGTAGGTTGGTTAGCTTCTCAAAGCCTGCCTTAGCCATCTTGTCGGCTGCGATTGCGGAGCGACGTCCACTGTGGCAATAGATTGCATATTCCACTTTTTTATCTAACTTTGCGATTTCGCTATCAAAGGTGGCGCCTTCGACATCGATATTGATTGCATTTTCAATATGGCCAGATGCAAATTCCCCTGCGGTGCGAACATCAAGAACTACAACCCCTGGGTTTTGAATATCAGATGCAAAGCCATCAGCATTTAGATTGTTGACCTTAACTGATGAACCACCACATGCAGTAAGAATTACTAATAGCGGGGCAACTAATAGAGCTAATTTTTTCATTTCTGCTTTTCCTGTTCTGAGATCTCTTTTCGGACTTCTTCCATGTCTAGTCCTTGGACTGCCTTTATTAATTCTTCAAATTGTGGCGCAGGAAGCGCTCCCGCTTCGCGATAAACCAAAATGCCATCGCGAAATGCCATAAGAGTTGGGATTGAAGTAATTTGAGCTGCTGCTGCAATAGCCTGTTCGGCATCCGTATCAATTTTCACGAATTGCATCTCTGGGTAATTTTCAGATGCTTTTTCAAAAATCGGAGCAAACATGCGGCAAGGTCCGCACCATGCTGCCCAGAAATCCACAAAGGTAATCCCGGGTTTTGTTACAGCTGCCTCAAATTCCTCGGACTTTAAATTTAGAAGTGGCATTTATCGGTTGCACTTGCAAAGTTGATCATCTGAGAATTGAGCCAAAGCTTGCTCGATGTGGTTTCCACATCCTGACCAAGTTGCCTTGCCACACTTATCGCAACGAACTGCACTGCACATTTTTTACCTCTTCTACTTTTTTGGATACTTAAGCAAGTGACAAGAAAAGCTTCTGCAGCTTCTCTGTAACCTCTTCTTGATTCTTGTTGCCAGCAATAATGCACTCTTCCAAACTTGCTGAAATAAGTGTGAATGCGGCGGTATTTATAGCTTTTGAGGCAGCAGAAATTTGAGTTACGACTTCATCGCATGAGCGACCCTCTTCGATCATGCGAGCAACAGCGCCTAATTGCCCTTGAGCACGCTTAATACGCTTAACGATTGCAGCAACCTGCTCTTCGTTCTGAAGTACGTGTGAATCGCGAGTTTTCGCCATTTCTGCCCCTCTCTGGGCAGAAAGTTACTATACCCCTAGGGGTATAGTCAAGTTACTCCATTGGGTGGTGGCCTTTGCGGATCATTTTGATCATCTTGATATTTATCGCTGCAAAGCGCATCAACTGCATCAATACATTCTTACGCTGCTTCAAAGTTTTCTCGGTTGGTAGCGGAGCGCGATTGATATCTTCCATTGGATCATTCATCATCTTCGTCTCCCTTTATTCCGGAATCAAAAACCAGCCGAAGCGAGCCTTTGCCTTATAAATAAACATGTAATGCAATAGCAACTTAATCCAGTGACCAGCTAATCCAATCTCGCCGTAGGTGTCGTCAAGACTTCGTCCTGTGTTCGGATATTTCTGATAATCAGGCACAACCGGATACATAGTCATTGAAGCCGCTGAACCGTGTGTTAACCCGCTACCTGCAGAAGCCACACAAGCTGCGCCCATATCCGCCATAGAAGCAGTAGGAATATGTCCACTTTCACCGTTCTTAAGAATCTCTTTGATGGATAGAACTGCGGTCTTGCCCATGATTCCTGATGGCATACCTGTGCGTGGTGGTGATGGCGCAATTAGAGTTCCATTTGGAGATTTACGAGGTTTAGAAATTTGATGTGGTGGCGCAAAAGCAATGCCAACTGCAAACATGTTTGGATAGAGCGGATTGCGATAAGTCTTTGGCCAATCTGAAGCCAACCACTCTTCATATGGTTTTCCGCTGTAATCAGCGTCCACTTTCATGAATCCACTAGGTGCAAAGATTTTCTCTGAAATATCAGCACCAGTTGCGTCGAATGCCTTTAAGTCAACGCCACGGAATGGTGGCAATAACATTGCAAAATCAAATGGCAATTCACCCATTGTGCCGTCTACTAATTCGTAGTGGATGACGCCCGGATCTACTTTTGAAACATGAGCGCTTAATATGGCCTTAATTCCACGTTCGCGGAATAAGGATTCAGTCCACATCTTGCTAGAAGTTTGGAATCCTTGCTGGCTAAATACCATTCCACCAACGCCAAAATCACCGAGTTCGTGCTCGTTGGTAATGTAAACAACTTCAGCTAAATCGCGCACACCGGCTCGTCGCAATTCATGATCTACATTGAATGTGTATTCAAAGGCGGCACCTTCACATGTGCATGTGCCATGTCCAACACCTATTGCAAGAGTTTGTCGGTGGCCAGCTTTTAGCTTTGCAATTACATCTTCTAGCTTTGCCGCTGCTTCAACAGCATGGCCGGAAGTGCAAACAGAAACTGAATTGCCGTCAGGACCAAGTCCAGGTGTGGCGGCGAAATTTAATTTTGGGCCAGTTGCGTTGACTAAAAAGTCATATTCAATTCGTTCTACTTCACCATTGCGCTCAGTACCAGTTATTTTCGCCTCAACGAAAGGTCTTGTTCCGTTTAGCCCTTCTGGATAAATACTTTGCGCTAGCGCTTGATGAAATTCAATTTTTTTACGCTTATATACGGGAGCTAGCGGAAAGATCACCTGCTCCTTATTCATCTTTCCAACACCGACCCAGATGTTTGATGGGATCCAGTTGTAATTTGAATTAGGCGAAACCACCACGATTTCATGGTTCTTGCCCAACATTTTCTTAGCATGCAGCGCTGCAGTATGGCCCGCAATGCCCGCGCCAAGAATCACAATTCGTGCCATTTTTCTCTCCGTTCAACTGAATTTAATCTATACCGACAAGCAAAGAGTTTCAATGACACTATGAGTGTAGGCCCTCGCTAGCCTTACACTTTCCGAGTGAAAAAGCGCGCTCTGTTTATCGAACACGACCACGTAACATTAAGTGGTCCCCTTTGGCGCGCATTTGAAAATCGTGGTTACGAAGTTGTTCGTATGCCAATTGTTGAAGAGCATAATTTTGAAACACCAAACGTTCATGTTGAGTGGCCAGATTTTTCTGAGTACGACGTAATTGTTCCGATGGGTTCGCCATGGGGAGTTTGGGAAGATGATCGCATTGGTAATTGGTTGCTTCCGGAATTGGAGCTAGTAACCAACGCACATAACTCTGGCCAGCCAATCTTTGGTGTCTGTTTCGGCGGTCAATTGATGGCACGTGCATTGGGTGGATCTGTTGCACGCGCACCGCGCAGTGAAATCGGTTGGCATTATGTAATGACTGATTTTCCAGAAATTGTTTCTAATGGACCATGGTTTCAATATCACTGGGATCGTTTTCAAGTTCCACCTGGTGCAACCGAAATTGCTCGCACACCAATTGCATCTCAGGCATTTGTTATGGGTCGCACTTTAGGTTTGCAGTTCCACCCAGAGATTGATTTAGATGTTCTGGATTGTTGGTTAGAAATGGATGGCGGCCCGGAAGAGATTGAGGGTGAGGGATTAAATGTTGAGATCCTTCGCAAGCAGACCAAGGCCGAAGAAGCTGGCGCAAATGCCAGAGCGCAAGCACTCGTTGACTATGCAAATAATAAATCAATAGACAAAAAAATGACCCGAGGAAGGGTCATTTTTAATGGATTCTTTAAGTACTAAAGCTTCTGAATGTTAGAAG
>JALQWD010000053.1 GCA_023260175.1 Candidatus Nanopelagicaceae bacterium
TTGGCCAACGTTCTTTGAGATTGAGTATTTGCCGCCATCTTATTTATCTGCTCGGACAATTCTGCATTAATCAATGAACCATCATGGCCAGCTTGAACCAAAATAACATCACGATAAAAGGTAGCTAAATCTAAGAGCGCACCATCAAGAGTATCTCTGGTAATTCTGGTGGCGCGTGATTTCTGTTCCTTCTCTAGCTCCTTTAACGCTTTGCCGCTGCCTTTACCGAGCGCAGTAGATAGCTCTTCGTACTCTTTTTCATCTAAAGCCTCTGAAATTGCATCTGATTCCGCATTTGCGATTTCTACCAACTTTGCCGCTGCAGCATAAGCAGCTGCTACTGAATTTAGCTGGCTTGGGATATTTAAGATTGCGCTGCGACGATTACGGACCTCTTCGTTTGTAGCCAAATGTCGCGCACGACCAATGTGGCCCTGCGATACTCGCGCTGCAAAATCCGCCATTTTTGGGGCAATCTGGTGCTTGCTAATTAAAAACTTAGCCACTTCTTCATCTGCAGGGGTATGCAATTGAATATGTCGGCAACGAGATCGAATTGTCGTCAAAATATCGTGCAAGGTTGGAGCACATAGCAACCAAACAGTTCTTAAACCTGGCTCTTCAATCGCTTTGAGCAGCGCATTTGCCGCAGATTCCGTTAATCGATCTGCATCTTCCATAACCACTACGCGCCAACCGCCCATTGATGGCGCCCATGCGGTTCGGGTTAATAGTTCGCGGACTTCATCAATCTTTATTGATAGACCTTCGCTCTTTAAAATTTCAATATCTGGGTGTGCGCCGCTCTTTGCAGTTATGCACTCATTGCATGAACCGCAACCATTATTTTTGCAGACCAGCGCCTGCGCAAATGCGATTGCCGCAGATGATCGGCCACTACCGGGAGGACCAGTAAAGATCCAGGCATGTGTCATTTCCTGTGACTCTTCGCCACTTGCAGCGGCATTTACCGCAGCAGTTAGCGTTTCAACAATGTGGTTTTGGCCGATGAGTTCGTCGTAGACGCTCACTTAGATTTCTTTCGGAATCGTCGTGGCTTCTTTTCGATTTTGCTTAGATCTCTTAGTTCGCTTACACGCGAAATGATTGTCGAATGAATATCTTCGATACTTAAGCGACCATCGATAACTATGTAACGCTCTGGATCTAATAGCGCCAACGAAAGAAATTCTTGGCGTACTCTTTCGTGGAATGGAATTGATTCTGATTCCAAACGATCACGTGATTTTAAGCGTCCAATACCGATTTCTGCAGGTAAATCAATAATAATTGTTAGCGTTGGTGTCAGACTCTCTGTTGCCCATCTTGAGATTCGACCAACTTCTCCTGGCGATAAGACACGTCCAGCGCCTTGGTAAGCAATTGATGAATCTAAATAGCGATCAGTAATAACAATTTCTCCGCGATCTAACGCTGGTCGAATCAAAGTATCAACATGGTGCGCACGATCTGCTGCATATAGAAGCGCCTCAGCGCGTGGAGATACATGATCATGAGTATGAAGCAAAATATCGCGAAGCTCTTTACCGAGTTTGGTTCCGCCAGGTTCGCGGGTTAAGACCACGGTATGACCTTGGTTTTCTAAATACTCTTTTAACATCTTTGATTGCGTTGATTTGCCGCAACCTTCTCCACCTTCGAAAGAGATGAAGACGCCATTTGCATGGCCAGTTACCTGAGCACCTAAATCACCGCGAAGTGCTGAAACGATATCGCTCATTAAAGAGATGCCCGGACGATCGCGCATCTGTCGATAAGAGATGATTCCGATTAGCCCTGCCAAAATTCCGGCAATCAGAATAGTGATCGCGGCGCCGTTATACGTAACTTCAGAGTTTGCGAACTTGTATGTATGTTCGCCAACCGCCGCTGCAATCAGCGGTGCAATAGCTAAAACTGCTACTAGGACAATACGAATCAACGATTGCACGAAGGCAAAGGTGCGACCACGTACTTCGTTTTCAACCTCCATGCCGAGCATGGTGAAGCCGGTAACCCAGCTAATTCCGCTAAATGCGCCAAGAATTACCGTAACGATAATTGCAATTACTAAGTTACTAATTAGAGCAAGTGCAACTAAAAAGAAACCAGCGACTGCAAGTGATGCACCGAATAAACGACGACGTGAGAATTGTGAAAGTACGCGCGGGCCAAAGGCGATACCTGCAGCTAAACCGGTAAATACTGATCCAAAGAGCACACCATACGCAGCGTCACCGCCACCAAGATCGCTAACAAATGTTCGCGCTAAACCAATTACGGCACCTGCCGCCATAAATGCACCGACCATTCCGACAATAAGTCCGCGCACAATCTTTGATTGACTTACAAAGCGCCATCCTTCAAGAAGTGACTTTGCAATATTTTCGCCGCCCTTGGTTGACGCGGCTCCATTTGGAATCTCATCCATTCCATAGACAATCCAAGCGGTATATAAAAATGAAATTGCATTTATGTAAAGTGCGACTGTGGTGGTGTTGCCATTTAGGAATGGGAAGATCGCCGTAAGTGCACCAGAGATCAAAGCTAATATTGAAAAGAGAGCCGCTGCGATTGGCGCAGTTCCGTAAGCAGCCAATAATGAAACTTGATTTGCTGCCTCTAACTTCTCTTTAGGTACCAAGTTTGGTACTGATGCTTCTTTTGCCGGAGACCAGAAGAGCGTTATACATTCAACCAAAATTGTTGCGGCATACAACCAGTAGTAATTCTGATAGACCGCGATTGAAATATATAGAGCACCGCGCAAAATATCTGCGATTACCATTAACTTGCGGCGGTCAAAACGATCAGCGATTACACCTGCAATTGGTCCTAAGAAAACTGATGGCAGCAAACGTGCAATAAAGACACCAGCAATTGCGAAGTTAGCGGTTGAGTAATTTCCTTGCGATAACTTCTGCGCCATCGCAGTTGTTGCAAGTAATCCAAGCCAATCTCCCAATGAAGAGAGCGCCATTGATTGCCAGAGTCTGCGGAATGCAGGAATCGCTAAGACTCCCCTGGTCTCATCTTGACCTGGGGCGGCAGGCGTTGGAAGCGTCTTTGCCATAGAGGAGCATTCTATCGGGCGCGAGTTACGCCCGATAAATAGGGAAATATGAGATTAAACCCAGCCGTATTCCAACGCGCGCTGAGCTGCTTCACGGCGATCACTGACTGCAAGTGCCTGATAAATACGCATTGTTTCGTGACGAATTGTTGAAACCGAATACCCTAATTGAGTTGCAAGATCATGATTTGTTTTTCCATCAACCATGCCTTTTAGAATATTTAATTGGCGTTTAGTCAATGAATCAACAGATGGTAATCCTTTTTCGACACCTAAATCTTTTTCGCTAGAGAAATCTTGTGAATGAGTTAGCGATAAAAATAATGAAAGTGGCAGAGCATAGATATTTAAGTGCTCGAGTATCTCTTTTTTCTGTTTTGCATCTTTTTCATGAGAGAAGACCACATTTAACCAACCGTATGTGCTGCCCTTTGCACGAAGTTCAATTAAAACTTGCTTATCATTTGAAACCCATGGGCCAGGTTGATGTCCTGCTGCGATTTGATTTACTTCGACATCTTTCATGTGACGCCAAACTTGTCCTGGAACTAATTTTCCAGTTTCGTTTGTATCAAAACCATATTGACCTAAGTAGTGATAGCTATCGTCTTTATTTAATCTACCCATACGTGCACAACATGCACCATGGCTCTTTAAATTATCTGTCACTAGTGCGCGGCAGATGTCA
>JALQWD010000021.1 GCA_023260175.1 Candidatus Nanopelagicaceae bacterium
CGTCGACCGCCACCACGTAGTCGGCGTAGGGGAGGACCAGGCGGCTGTAACGGGCGTCGTTGGCTCCTCACTTCAACGGCAGCAAGAAAGAAGCAGCTCACGCTGTAGAGATCATTTTTGATTCAATTACACGCAACATCCAAAAGGGTGAAGATGTAACAATCAATGATTTCGGTAAGTTTAAGAAGGTTGATCGCAAGGCACGTAAGGGCCGTAACCCTTTCACTGGCGAAACAATCCAGATCAAGGCGAGCAAGAAGCCACGCTTCCTGCCTGCAAAGGGCCTGAAGGAAGTTATCTCAGGCGATCGCAAGCTTGGTCCAGCACCAAAGCCAGCAGCACCAGTAGTCAAGGCAGCCCCAAAGAAGGCAGCTAAGAAGGCAGCTCCAAAGAAGGCAGCTAAGAAGTCTGCAAAGAAGGCAGCTCCTAAGAAGGCTAAGAAGGCTGTAAAGAAGGGTAAGAAGAAGTAATTCTTCACCAATTCTTTTTCTAGAGAATTAGACCGCCAAGATACTTATTTTGGCGGTCTTTTTCTTTTATTTTCCTTAGGCTACGCGTATGAAACCGCCGTCGGGTAAACCTCTCGGAGTTAACTCTGGTTACCGATTCGGTGCGAGCATTTTGATGCCGCTTCTAAATTTAATTACAAAGCGCAATTGGCTAAATACGGAAAAAATTCCAAAGAGCGGCGCCGCGATTTTTTATAGCAATCACCTCTCTTATATGGATGCGTTAGTACTTGCACATTACTTATATAAGAATGGCCGCGCTCCTAGATTCATCGGCAAAGAAGCGGTTTTTAGAATCCCCGTAGTCGGGTGGGTTCTATATAAAGCAGAACAGATTCCGGTAAAGCGTGAAAGCAATAGCGCAGCGGTTGCGCTATCTGAAGCAATATCTGCTTTAAAGATGGGCCATGCAATCGGAATTTATCCAGAAGGAACTCTTACTCGCGATCCAAATCTCTGGCCGATGACAGGTAAGACCGGCGCTGTTCGATTAGCAGTTGCCTCAGGTGCGCCTTTGATTCCAGTTGCACAATGGGGCGTACACAAAATTCTTGCGCCTTATAGCAAGGTGCTAAAAGTTTTTCCGCGCAAAAAAGTCACTTTAATTTGCGGCGATCCTGTTGATTTAAGTAAATGGCGAGGCAAAGAAGATGATCCAGCCGCCATGGAAGAGGCAACTCAATCTGTGATGCGCATATTGATTGAAATGGTGGCGAAACTCAGACATGAGCCTTCACCTGGGGAAATTTTCGATATCCGTAAGTCAAATTTGCCAAGAACGGGTAACTTCAGGAAAAGTAAGAAGTGATGAACAAGGTTACGGTTATCGGCGCAGGCGCTTGGGGTACAACTTTGGCTCAAGTTCTATCTGATGCCGGAAGCGATGTTCTCTTGTGGGCACGCAATAGCGAAGTAGTTGATGAAATAAATACTAAGCACACAAACGAGCAGTATTTATCTGGAATTTTGCCAACCAACTTAAAGGCAACCGTTGATATTAAAGAAGCTTTTGACCACTCCTTGGTTTATGTATTAGCTATCCCGACGCAGCAATTACGCCCGATGTTGAAAGAGTGGGCGCCTCTGATTAATAAAGGTGCTGTAGTAGTAAGTACTTTAAAGGGCATCGAATTAACCACAGATTTACGTGTCTCTGAAGTAATTGCTGAAGAGTGGGGCAACGTTAAATTTGCACTAATCACCGGACCAAATCTCGCTGATGAGCTCTCTATGCGCCAATTAGCTGGAGCAGTAGTTGCATCTAATGATTTGGAATTTGCAAAGCAGATTCAAACTCTATTCACTACTGACTATTATCGAGTTTATACATCTACTGATGTAATGGGATGCGAATTAGCTGGCGCAATTAAAAGCGTAATAGCGCTCTCGGTTGGAATGGCCATTGGAATGGGCTTTGGCGAAAATACTCAATCGATGTTGATCACTCGCGGACTTCATGAAATCTCAAGAATGTGCGCAGCACATGGATCTGATCCATTAACTGCGGCGAGCCTTGCAGGCATGGGGGATTTGGTAGCTAGTTGTGGATCGCCTTTATCTAGAAATCGCACCTTCGGTGAAGTTTTGGGTCAGACACAATCAATGGAAATTACCCGTCAACGTGTGGCAAAGACCGTAGAAGGTGTCTCAACATCGCGCGCGGCCTTAGAGTTAGCACACCGAGTTGGAGTTGAAGTTCCGATTATTGAAGCAGTTGCCGATGTGGTTGCGGAGAATATTTCACCAAGGGATGCATTTAAGCGGATCATGGAGATCAGCACTAAAGCGGAGGGTTTTAACTAAGTGATTAACGTTGCCATTATCTGTGGTGGACGAAGCAGCGAACACGAAATCAGCTGCATCTCTGCAAGCGGCGTAATCTCTGCAATTGATCGGAGCAAATACAACCCTTCACTTATCGGCATTACAAAGAGCGGCAAATGGGTTTCCCTGCCAACTGATACTAAATTTGAAATCAAAGACAGCTCGCTTCCTGAAGTTCCAGAAGATGCCCCTGCGATTGCAATTGATCAAATCAATGCGGATGTAGTTTTCCCAATTTTGCACGGCCCGTACGGAGAAGATGGCACTATCCAGGGGCTATTTGAAATGCTGGATATTCCATACGTCGGCAATGGTGTGCTTGCCTCAGCTGTTGCCATGGATAAGCATTTTGCAAAACAGATTTTTATTGCGCATGGCATCTCGGTTGCACCTGGCGTTGCGCTTCGTAAAGGCGATGAAATTTCAGATCATGGGATTAGTTATCCATTATTCGTCAAACCTGCACGTGGCGGTTCTTCGCGCGGAACACATAAGGTAAAGCGAAAAGAAGACTTGGTTGCGGCGGTTCAAGATGCATTCAAATACGATGACAAAGTTATGCTCGAACAAGCGATTGTTGGCAGAGAAGTTGAGTGTGCGGTTCTAGAAAAAGATGGCCAGATTCAATGTTCTGTACCTGGCGAGATTCAAATCGATTCAAGATTTGAATTTTATGATTTTGAAGCTAAGTATCTAGATGATGCAACAACTGTTGCGGCTCCTGCAAATGTAAATCGTGCGACAGATTTACAAGAAGCAGCCATTGAAGCATTTATCGCTCTTGGTTGCTCTGGACTTGCGCGCGTAGATTTCTTCTACACTGCAGATGACATGATTATTATTAATGAACTCAATACCATGCCAGGTTTTACTCCTAAATCAGTATTTCCAAAACTTTGGGGCGTAAGCGGTTTGGGCTATACAGAAATAATTAGCGCGCTAATAGAAACAGCGTTAAGAAAATCTAATTAGTGAAAATTACCTGTTACTGGACAGGTAAGTGTACGTGTAATTCCAGGTACAGCTTGTACCTTTCCTAAAATCACGCGACCGAAATCTTCCATTGATGGAGCTTCGCAACGCATGATTACATCGTAAGGACCGGTTACGCCTTCAGCGAGAGTAACTCCAGAAATTCCAGAAACTGCTTGCGCAACTGAAGATGCCTTGCCGACCTCAGTTTGAATCAAGATGTATGCCTGTACGGACATTTTCTACTCCCGTTCTTCTATGTGCTTCAAGCAACCAATTTATCGCATAGGTTTTCCCTGTGGCTAGTGATAAAGCTCGTTGGAGCGAGAGAGAGTTAATATTTAACATCTCGGAAATATTTGCAGAGGCAAATAGCGAACTTCTGGTCGGAATTGGTGATGACGCTGCCGTGGTGGCGCGTCCAGAGGCGCCGGTCGTGGTGACTACGGACATGGCTGTCGAAGATGTTCACTTTAAAATTAATTGGTCAAGCGCTCAAGAAATTGGACGGAAAGTCGCCGCTGCCAACTTGGCTGATATTTATGCAATGGGCGGCAAGCCGAAATATTTAACAGTCGCTATGGCTGCCACCGGAAATGAAGAGCTTGAATGGATGTTAGATATTGCTCGCGGTATCGCACATGAAGCTCATTTAGTTGGCGCACAAGTAATTGGCGGAGATTTAGCTCGCGGCGAGAAGATCGTAATTTCAATAACTGCAATCGGAGAGTGTGAAAAGCCGATCCTGCGAAGCGGAGCAGTAGTTGGAGATTCAATTTATATTTCATCTCTACCGGGATGGTCAGCTGCAGGGTTAATTGCGCTGCAGCGAGATATCCGCGGCGGTTTAATAGATTTTGCAATTGCCGAACATCGTTCGCCATCGGTTGATTATGAAAATGCTCAAGAGTTGGCTAAAGGTGCAACTGCGCTCTGCGATGTAAGCGACTCATTACTGATTCAGAGTGAACAGATGGCAGCTGCATCTGGAGTGCAATTTGAAATAGATGGCAAACTCATCTCTAGACATCCTGATTTCGAAGATCTAAAAAAGGTGGCAGAGACCCTTCAAGTCTCAGTATTTGATTTAATCTTAAGTGGCGGTGAAGATCATCTCTTTTTAGCTACCGGCCCGGCGCTTAATGGATTTGAAATCGGGAAAGTTGTGGCTGGTAGTGGCATTAGACTTAGCCATCTAGCGACACCGCAACCCGGCTGGCAACACTTTTCTTGACGGCCGTTACCAGGAGAGAGGTAGGTTGGATGTCAGATCGTTTGCCTGTAATCATCCAAGGCGGAATGGGCATCGCTGTATCCAATTGGGAATTAGCTAAAACTGTCTCTCTGCAAGGTCAATTAGGTGTTGTATCTGGAACCGCTATCGACAATGTAATGGCGCGCCGCTTACAAGATGGCGATTTATCTGGAAATACTCGTCGCGCGCTTGCGCAATTTCCTAATCAGGAAATAGTTAAGAAAATTTTAGATAAGTACTTCATCGAAGGCGGAAAAGCGCCCGAGGCTTCTTATGTAATGGTTCCGAAAATTACCTTGGAACAGAAGCGCGATGCACAAGAGATTTTAATTGTCGCGAACTTTGTTGAAGTTTGGCTGGCAAAAGAAGGTCATGATGGATTAGTTGGTATTAACTTCCTTCATAAGATTCAAATGACAACAGCGGCCGGAGTTTTCGGTGCGATGCTTGCAGGTGTTGATTACATAATCATGGGCGCTGGAATTCCACGCGAACTTCCAAAGCTAATCCGTCAGCTTGCAAAACTTGAAGTTGGATCAGTGCCAGTAGATGTAATTGGCGGTCCAGCTCAATTAACAACTATTAATCCACTTGATTTTGTTCCAGCATCGACAAAGATTAAGAAACCGAAATTCTTAGCAATTATCTCTGTTGACGTACTTGGAGCATATTTAGCCCGCGATGAAGAGACTCGTCCTGATGGATTTATCATCGAACACAACTCTGCTGGCGGACACAATGCGCCACCGCGCGGCAAGTGGGAATTCGATGCAAACGGCGAACCTATTTATGGTCCAAAAGATATTGCCGATATTGAGAAGATGAAGAAGTTGGAACTTCCATTCTGGCTTGCTGGGACTTATGGTTCGCCAGAGCGCGTAAAAGATGCACTGGCACAAGGAGCAGCTGGTGTTCAGGTCGGAACTCTCTTTGCTATCTCTAATCACTCTGGATTTAACGATAAAACACGTAAGCAATTATTAGATAAGTTAAAGAGCAATACCCTTGAAGTTAAGACAGATGTAAAGGCATCTCCAACTTCATTCCCGATCAAGATTGCGAAATTAGAAGGTCATACCTCGACCACTGAAGGTTTTGCGGCGCGACCAAAGCTCTGCGATTTAGGTTATCTGCGCGAACCAGCGCTTTCAGAAACAGGGCGCACTATTTATCGCTGCCCATCTGAACCAGATGATCAGTTCATTAAAAAGGGTGGCGCAGTAGAAGATATCGATGGTCGCAAATGTTTATGTAATGGCTTGATGTCAAACATTGGTCTACCGCAGGTTCGTAAAGATGGTTATGTCGAAGCTCCGATTGTTACCTTAGGTAGCGATATCGAAGGTGCAAAGGTTTTGTTAAAGAGCCACCCTGATGGCTATGGCGCAGATGATGCAGTTACGTGGTTATTGAGTCTGGTTTAAGAGTTTAGAAATAAAAAAAGCGCCTCATATGGGCGCTTTTTCTCTTACTTAAATAATTACTTGGTACGTGCAGCCTTGCCAGCCTTTAGGCATGAGGTACAGACGTTCTGGCGTGTTGAACGGCCATTTAGGAAAACACGAACGCGCTGGATGTTTGGATTCCAACGACGACGGGTTTTCACCTGTGAGTGTGAAACGTTGTTTCCAAAGCTAGGGCCTTTGCCGCAGATTTCGCATACAGATGCCACTGCTTACTCCTTATGTTGGGTTCTTTTTCGAACTACTTACAGGGGCTGATGTTACTTGAACCTGGCGTGTGAGCGAAATCGTCTTTCCAGTAGGGCTTCCACTCGCATTTTTACGCCTGAAAGGGGCTCAAAAGAGAAGACTTCTACCAGTTCCATACAGAACAGATGGAGAGATTTATGGATGCATTAGACCTAGCCCGTTGGCAGTTCGCAGCGACAACTGTCTACCACTTCTTATTTGTGCCAATCACAATTGGCACTGGCTTCTTAGTCGCTGGTTTGCAAACTGCTTGGTATCGCACAGGTAAGGATAAGTACTTACATGCAACTAAGTTTTTTGGAAAATTATTCTTAATCAATTTTGCTATGGGTGTTGTAACCGGAATTGTGC
>JALQWD010000068.1 GCA_023260175.1 Candidatus Nanopelagicaceae bacterium
CATCGACGTATGTGACCAGGTGATGCAGAAGATGAGTTACCCCAAGGGGCTGATCCGCTATACCTCCGGTCACGGCGTGGCCCAAAACCTTACGACAGGCCAGATCGTCAAGCGCATCGGCAGACCGCGCGTATGGAATGCAAGGCCAGCCAAAATCGCTGCCTTCGCAGCTGCGTCATGTCCTTCGACATCTGCAGTTGGATCAGCCTCTGCATAACCAAGCGCTTGTGCCTCTTTTAATACAACATCAAATGGCAGATTCTCTTCATCCATCTTTGTCAGGATGAAGTTGGTTGTGCCATTAACAATTCCCATAACGCGATTGATGCGATCGCCAATTAGAGATTCGCGAAGTGGGCGAATAATCGGAATCGCACCAGCAACTGCTGCTTCATAGTAAAGATCTACACCAGCTTTTTCAGCTGCTGCGTAAAGATCTGCGCCATGAGTTGCAAGCAACGCCTTATTAGCAGTTACAACAGACTTACCATTTTCGATAGCCTTCAAAATTAATTCACGAGCGGGTTCGATACCGCCCATAACTTCAATCACTAATGAGATCTCTGGGTCGGTAACTACAGAGTTGGCATCAGTTGTAAGAATTGAATCCGCTACGCCATCGCGCTTGCCAAGAGTTCGGACTGCAACTTTAGTAAGTTGAAGAGTTGCACCTGCGCGGGCAGCTAAATCTGCGCCATTTGAAGCTAGCTCGCGAGCTACTGCCCCGCCAACTATGCCGCAACCGAGCATGCCGATTTTGATGGATTTCATACGGCATATTCTTTCATATTAAAGCAGGTCTAAGCGCAATAAATCTTCGTAGCTCTCGCGACGAACAATCACTTTTGCAGCGCCATTTCGCACTGCAATTACCGGTGGACGTGGCACATGGTTGTAATTATTTGCCATGCTGCGGTTATAAGCACCGGTTGCTGGAATTGCAAGTAAATCTCCAGGCACAATATCTGAAGGTAAATCGATATCGCGAATCAAAATATCGCCAGTTTCGCAATGCTTTCCAACTAATCTAGAAGCTACCGGTAGCGCGTTTGAAGTGCGATTAGCAAGATGTGCTTCGTAAATAGCGCCATAAAGTCCAGGACGAATATTGTCTGACATACCACCATCTACAGAGATGTAATTGCGATTGCCGCCATCTTCAAGATTTACAACTTTTGTGGTTCCAACTTCATAAAGCGTAAACATAGTTGGGCCAACAATTGAACGACCTGGTTCGATTGCAACGTGTGGAATTTTTAGGTTTCGAGCTGCGCATCCTTCAACAACTGCATCTTTAATCTGTGCGATTGCGTCATCAATTGCAAGAGGTGCATCTTCTGCGGTGTAAACAATTCCAAAGCCGCCACCAAAATCAACATCTGGTAATTCGCGATCAAATTCATCGCGATAGCGAGCCATGAAATCCAACATACGTTCGATAGTTAATCGATGTCCATCCATATTGAAAATCTGAGAACCAATATGAGCATGTACGCCACGGAAATCTAGTTCGCGATATTTCGCAATCTCTTTAACTGCATCCCATGCGACACCACTTGCGATAGATAAACCAAACTTCACATCGGTATGTGCGGTAGCAATAGCTTCAAGAGTATG
>JALQWD010000115.1 GCA_023260175.1 Candidatus Nanopelagicaceae bacterium
GCCAGAATCATTTGTTTATCGTTCTCTTCCTCATGACTAAAATACTCATACTTACCTTTCCTTAACCTCAATGCCATGGCAGCACTGGTGTTGTTGTTGTAGGTGAGCGTTATGTTTGGATCATCATACATGTAGTAGCGAATACGAACTGCCTTGAGAGTATTTGCGACTTCATGGAGATGTACGGCCAACCATTTTTTAACCAGCAGAGGAGACGGGTCGTTGTGCATGTTTTTCAATCCACCAACTCCATAATAAACATGTAGAAGTTGAAGTCCGAGGAGGGAAAAAGTAACGGTAACGGCTGCGACAATAATCCTACGAATATAGGCATAGCGGGAGGACAATAATACATAACAACTTGTGGCGAAACATTGAAGGGGAATCATGATGAGAATCAGTTCTTCCTTGGTATTTTGCGATGTATTGTGTTTTGTAGATATCTAATCTCTATTGTAAGGCGGTTTGTTGTAATAAGGAGTAACAACTAATAAACCATCAGCACCAACTTTTTGTGCATGGATTGCTTGCTCAACTGAGTGCGGTGTTTCGTTATTTCCGGCGCCAGCGATAACTTTTACTTTGCTACCAACAGTTGCTTTAACGACGCGGATTAGCTCATCTTTCTCTTCGTCATTGGTTGTTGGTGCTTCGCCAGTTGTACCTGAAACCACAATTGCATCATGGCCAGTTGAAACTAAATGTGCGGCAAGCTTTTCGACGCCAGCCCAATCAACAGAGAGATCTGCTTTGAACGGGGTCACCATTGCGGTGATTAATCGTCCAAATGGCGCGGTGGTCATGCGTGAAGCCTATTTCAAATTACGGTGAAACGCGACCTGATTTATTAAATGCAGCATGAACTAGCGGCATCTTCTCTGCAAAGAAGGCTTCCATCTTCTCGCCTACCATCTCGATTTCGCGTTGTGGGTAGCTTGGGAAATGTGAACCCTCTGCGGTGGTGCGTAGAGATAAGAAGTTCATTAGTGCGCGTGCATTCATCGTTACATACATTGATGAATAGGTAGCAACTGGCAGCGTTGCGCGAGCAACTTCGCGGGCAATGCCAGCATCTAACATCTTTTGATAAGCATCGTATGCAGCGGTATATGCCTTCTTCATTTCTGAGACCATTAATTCATATTGCGCATCTGTGCCAGCTTCAAATGTGTAATGTCCGGTCTTGCCAACCTGAATTAATTTGCGATCCTTGTTAGGGATGTAGAAAACAGGTTTTAGTTCGCGATAGCGACCTGATTCTTCGTTGTATGAAGCGATGCGATGGCGCATGAATTCGCGGAATACGAAGATTGGTGCGCTGATAAAGAATGTAAAAGAGGTATGTTCGAATGGAGAGCCATGGCGTTCGCGAGCTAAGTAATTGATTAGCCCTGCGCTCTTCTCTGCATCTTTATCTAATTCATCCAGTGAGGTTTCTCCGGCGGTAGATACGCGCGCTGCCCAGATAACATCTGCATCGCTTGCGCTGCTTTTAACCAATTCAACAGTTACATCATCACGAAAAATAATCTCACTCATGGGGCAGACCCTATAGACTCAAACCCATGACTTCGGTGAACCGCGCCACGTTAAGCAAGTCACTTAGCGTCAGTATCGCGGTCGGAGCATACGGAACTGCCTTCGGCGCAGCTGCGGTCGCCTCAGGATTCTCGGTTTTACAGGCCTGCTTGCTCAGTCTTTTAACCTTTACTGGCGCTTCACAGTTTGCCGTTATCGGCGTCCTTGGCGCCGGTGGCACCGCAATCGCCGGAATCGCCACCGCTTCCCTCATGGGTTTTAGAAATGCAATCTATTCGATGATCGCAAAACCGATTTTAAATGTTTCTGGAATTAAGAGAATCGTGGCAACGCAAATAACTATTGATGAATCTATTGCTGTTGCTACCGCCGAAGAAGTTCGCGGCGAAGCTGCAATGCGCCACGGTTTCTGGCTAACTGGTGGTGGCGTATTTTTATTCTGGAATCTATTTACCTTAGCTGGCGCGATGGGCGCTGAAGCTATTGGCAACCCATCTGAATGGGGCTTGGATGCCGCAGTTCCTGCAGCTTTTTTAGCTTTAGTTTGGCCGCGCTTAAAAGATAAAGATGATTACGTTTTAGCGATCGGTGCTGCAGCTCTTGCAATCGCGCTTACCCCAATTGTTCCTGCCGGTTTACCAATTATCGCTACTGCTCTATTAGCAGTTGCCTTTGCGAGATTTAAACCATGAACAAATTTTGGATCGCCACTATCGGTACTTCGGTAATGGCTTATTTAATTAAATTCTCTGGAACTTTAATTCCACAACGAATTTTAGAAAGCGCACTTGTGCGTCGAATTAATGCGTTGCTACCAATTGCAATGCTTAGCGCGCTTGTAGCAGTGCAGGCTTTTGCAACCAAGAAAGAACTTGGTATCGATCACCGTTTAGCGGGAGTTGCTGCTGCGGCAGTTGCGCTAAAACTAAAGGCCGGCTTCCCAGTTGTAGTGGGTAGCGCGGCCTTAGTTTCTGCTGTACTCGTTAGATTAAGTTAAGACTTTCTAACTTCTTACGTAAATCTGGATCAGATGGTTCAGTCATATGTGTGCCATCAGCGAATACCAGAACAGGAATGCTCTTTGCGCCCCCATTGATTTCGATAACTTTCTCAGGTGCACCTGGTGTGTTTTCGACATCGATTAAATCGTAAGCAACGCCTAGTTCATCCAATAAACGCTTTGAGCGACGGCAATCTCCGCACCAATCTGCGCTGTACATGGTTATTTGGCTCATAGGAATTTCTCCAATCCGATAGTAAGCCCTGGCTTCTTAATAATTTCGCGGCAACCAAGTAATACACCTGGCATAAATCCAACTCGATCTAATGAATCATGGCGAAT
>JALQWD010000114.1 GCA_023260175.1 Candidatus Nanopelagicaceae bacterium
TTTTGTTTAAATCCATTAGGACAACGCATAAATATACATGAGAAAAATATTATTATTTATCTTCCACTTTGCCACCATATGTAAACTTATTATACACAATATAAGTCAAACCAAAACATAAGAGAATTGTAGGACCATAAATTTCTGAAGATGGAAAGACAAATCCTCGACGCTTTGCGAGGCTGACAATATTTTCTAAACGATCTGCGGCCATGAATTTCTCCCATCCGGCTGGCTGTCGGCGGTGCTAGCGGCTTGCTAGACCATGAGAGAAGTCTAAGGCACGCGTGGAAATAGCCAGTCGAAGTCATAAATGAAAATGATAATCATTTTCATTTATGTTACGGTCCTCCAATGAACGCAATTGCATTGGCACTCATTACCGCAATATCAACCACACTAGGCGGCTTCATCGCGGTTAAATCCAAAGATCGACTTCATCTGGTTCTCGGGCTTTCAGCAGGATTGCTCCTTGGATTGGTTTTCTTTGAATTAGTACCTGAGGTGTTTCATGAATCATCAACCGAATTGCTTAATGTCCCTTTGGTTTCGGTTGCAATTATCGGCGGATTCTTTGCGCTTCATCTATTTGAACAATATTCAGGTCATCACGAACCTGCAGAATCAGATTACGGACACGATCACTCTCACTCAACAAACATCGCAGGGACCGTCGGCGGTATTGCGATGGGAGGGCACGTTTTTCTAGATGGTGTTGCACTAGGCGTAGCTTTTCAAGTTTCAAATGAACTTGGTTTCTCGGTATTTCTTGCCATCCTAGTTCATGCCTTCAGTGATGGTTTAAATACTGTCTCGCTGCTAATTAAAAGCGGCCATTGGAATCGCAAGGCAATCTCTTTATTGGGTCTGGACGCAATTGCGCGCGTATCTGGTGCCGCTCTAGGTACCTATGTCACTTTCAGTGATCAAGCAATTTCCATCTACTTAGCTCTTTTTGCCGGAATATTAATTTATTTAGCAACGTCACATATTCTCCCTGAAGCACACGCAAGACACTCTTCCAAATTAACTCTTCTCGCAACCCTCGCTGGCATCGGAATTATGTGGATGCTTGTAGCTACATTGCATGGTGGCGAGGCACATGGCCATGACGAAGAGGCGCCAAGCATGGAGCAAACTTCACACGCTAATGAATAAATCAGAAATTAAAGTAATAGCAATACTGGAAAGAGTAGGTGGTTTTGCTAGCGCTAAGGAAATTTATCAACTACTCCTAAAAAACGGCGATACCGTAGGCCTGACGACTATTTATCGCGCTCTCCAGTCTCTAGTTGATGACAAATTAATTGATCAATTAAGACGTGAGGACGGTGAGGCTATTTACCGACTTTGCGGTGAAAGTCATCATCACCATTTAGTTTGCAAGAAATGTGGCGATACCGTGGAAATTGAAGGTGGCGCTATTGAAAAATGGGCGAAAAACATGGCATCTGAATTTGGTTTTCGAGAAGTAGATCATTTGGCAGAGATTTTTGGAATTTGCTCTAAATGTTAAGCCTTACCGAATCTGCGATTTCGATTTGCATACTCAGAAATAGCTTTCCATAGAGTTCTGCGATCTGCATCAGGCCACAAAACATCCATAAAGACCATTTCGGCATAGGCGCTCTGCCACGGCAAGAAATTACTTAAACGTTGCTCGCCTGATGAACGGAGAAACAAATCCACATCAGTCGGTAGATCTAGATATTTTGCGAAAGTCTTTTCGTCAAACTTTGAAACCTTGCCACGCTTAAAATCACGTGCTAGCTCTTCTGCAGCGCTAACGATTTCTGCGCGACCGCCATAGTTAACGCACATATTTAAAGTTAAAACTTTATTCTTTGCAGTTAGCTCTTCTGCTTCTAACAGCTCGTCTACAACGGAAGTCCAGAGCTTCTTCTCTTGCCCAATCCATCGAATTCGCACACCCAATTCGTTCATTTGATCGCGGCGGCGGCGGAGAACTTCTTTGTTAAAACCCATCAAAAATTTAACTTCTTCGGGAGAGCGCTTCCAGTTTTCGGTACTAAATGCATATGCACTTAGCTCTTTTACACCGATTTCGATCGCGCCTTCGACCATGTCAAAAAGCGGCGCTTCTCCAGCTTTATGCCCTTCGGTCCGTTTTAAACCTTTATTGCGCGCCCATCGACCATTGCCGTCCATAACTACCGCAACATGTTTTGGTAATTGAGATTTCTCAATCTCTGGTGGCTTAGCACCGGACCAGTGCGGTTCTGGTTTACGAGGTTTCATACACGCTCCACGATCTGCAAACTTCTTAGGCCACGTTCTAAATGCCACTGCAAGTAAGCAGCAATTAAACCATTCGCTTCACGACGATTGCGAAGTTCGCTTTCCATCGCGCTCTCCCAATCTCCACTTATTAAATCTGCCATTAATTTTAATGTCTCTGGTGCTGGAGTTGCGGAAGCGCTTGGGCGGCAATCTGCACAGACCGATCCGCCGCCAACTAATGAGAAATATCTATGTGGCCCAGGTGCGTCGCACTTAGAACAATTAACTAATGATGGCGCATAGCCACCGACCGCTAATGATCTAAGCAAGTAAGCATCGAGAATCATTGACGCGTCATATTTATTATCTGCCAGCGCCTTCATGGCGCCTGTGACTAATTTAAATTCCTGTAGCGCAGGTTCATGTTCGTGCGAAGTAAAACGCTCAGCAGCTTCGAGGATGGCTCCGGCAATGGTCCATCGCGAATAATCATCGGTAAGAGCTTCACCATAGTTATAGATAGATTCGACCTGAGTAACAGTGTCGAAGGTGCGACCCGTGTAAAGCTGAATATCTACATGCGAACCAGGTTCGAGGCGCGCACCAAACTTAGATTTCGTGCGACGTACACCCTTAGCAACTCCGCGCACACGTCCGTGTTCGCGAGTTAATAAAGTAATGATGCGATCAGCTTCGCCCAATTTCTGGGTGCGCAGCACAATGGCTTCATCGCGGTAGAGACTCACCCGCCAAAGTTATAGCTTGCTTAGCGAATTGCTCGGTTAATTGCGCTGATAATCGCTTTTAGTGAGGCAGTCGTGGTGTTTGGATCGATTCCAACGCCCCAGAAAACTTCTCCATCGATAGCGCATTCAAGATAGGCAGCTGCTTTGGCATCGCCTCCGGCAGAGAGCGCATGTTCGGAGAAATCCAGAACACGAACATCTACTCCATATTCATTTAGTACGTTGCAGAAAGCAGAGATTGGACCGTTACCGGTTCCCTTGAGTTCTTTCATCTCTCCGCGATCTGTTAATTTAACTTCAATCTTTACATCTTCATCAAGAGCTGAAGTTGTAGATACACCTTTTAAGCGGAAACGACCCCATGGAGCTGTCTCTGTTGGAAGATATTCATCTTCGAAAATTTCCCAGAGAGCTTTTGCAGAGACTTCTCCGCCTTC
>JALQWD010000149.1 GCA_023260175.1 Candidatus Nanopelagicaceae bacterium
CTGACGCCAAACTTATCTTGACCAAAATATGCACCAAGCGGACCGCCAACTTGAATCGCACGAATTGGTTTGCCTGATGCAGTTCCTGCGCCATAGCCATTGATCAACTTATCTAAGGTGATACCGAAACCGGTTTCGACAATTCCGCCCTGCTTGATATTGCCTGCTAATTGGAAAACTTGAGTGCCAAGTGAGCGACCAACACCGCGTGCTTTATAAGAAGCTGCGCCGCTTGCCAAAATCTCTGGAACAGAAGCCAGAGTAAGTACGTTATTGATAACTGTTGGTTTTCCGAATAAACCTTCGAGCGCAGGTAGTGGTGGTTTTGCACGAACCACACCGCGCTTACCTTCAAGCGATTCGAGCATTGCAGTCTCTTCGCCGCAAACATATGAACCAGCACCCGAACGAACTTTGAGTTCGAAGTTGCCAAGCTTTGGTGTTGCAATTTCAATTGCCTTCTTTAGCTGTGAAATTGCTGCAGGATATTCAGAGCGAACATAGATGAAACCCTTGGTTGCGCCGACTGCAAGACCAGCAATTGCCATGCCTTCAATTAGAGTAAATGGATCGCCTTCCATAAGAATGCGATCGGCAAATGTTCCGCTATCACCTTCGTCAGCATTGCAGCAGATGTATTTCTGATCTGCAGATGCTTCCATAACGGTCTTCCATTTAATACCTGCAGGAAAACCTGCGCCGCCACGTCCACGTAGACCCGATTCGGTGACTTCAGCGACGATCTCTGCTTGCGACATAGATTGTGCGCGAGCTAAACCTTTGAAGCCGCCATGTGCTTCGTAATCTGCAATTGAAAGCGGATCGATAATTCCAACGCGTTTATAAGTTACGCGATCTTGGCTTGCCAACCACTCAAAACTATCTACATCGCCAATTGATGCATGTGTGCCATCTAGAACAGCAGCGGCATCATCGCTAGAAACATTGCTAAAACCAATGCGTTTGCCATCTTTTTCGACCTCTACAAGTGGCTCTAACCAGAGCGCACCGCGAGTTCCATTGCGAATAATTTGTACATCAATATTTCGCTTTGCGGCTTCTGCTGCGATTGCTACTGCAACTAAATCAGCACCAACTGATTGCGCTGCCGAATCCCCTGGAATAAATATTTTCATTTCAGTTTCTCCACGGTTGCGCGACCGATTAAACGATCTCTGACCATCGCTGCTGGGCCAAGGGCGCAATTACCAAAGCAATACGCTTTTTCAACTTCAATTCCTGCAGCTTCGGCATCTGCAATTAGTTTGTCACAACCAACTGCCTGGCAAGCTTCTGCAGCACAGATTTTGACAGCGCTAGAAGGAGCTTTCTTCAAATCATGATAATAAGTAAACACACCGAATACTTCAGCGCGAGAAACATTAAATGCATCTGCAATCATCTGCAGCGCATCTTCATGCACAAAACCAAACTTCTCTTGAATTGCTTGTAACGCGATGAGTACCGGACCTGGCTCATCGCGAAGCGTTGCGATTACATCTTCTGCAATCGCAACGTTCCACGAATTTGAGCTCATTAAAAGAGACCTACGACCTTTCCGTCGATGTAGTCAATCTTCTCTGCGCTAGGCAGCTTTGGCAGACCAGGCATTGTCATAATCTCTCCGCAAACTAGAACTACGAACTCTGCACCAGCAGATAGTCGCACTTCGCGGATGTTTAGGGAATGGCCAGATGGTGCGCCACGAAGAGAAGCATCAGTTGAGAATGAGTACTGAGTCTTAGCGACGCAGATTGGATAGTGGCCGTAGCCCCCTTCCTGAAGCTCCTTCAACTTATTGCGTACCTTCGCATCTGCCGTGACTTCAGCGGCACCGTAGATCTTTGTTGCCACAGCAACTGCCTTATCCCAAAGAGTTGCCTCGTCTGGATAAACCATTGTTACCTTATTTGGCTGCTCGCATAGTTCTACAACGATATTTGCAAGATCTGTTGCGCCTTTTCCACCTTCAGCCCAGTGATTAGCCAAAGTGATCTTTGCGCCCATTGCTTCAACCTTCTTGCGAAGAAGTTCGATTTCGTTATCTGTATCGCTTACGAACTTGTTGATTGAAACTACAACAGGGATGTTGTAAACCTTTGAAACGTTATGTACGTGACGCTCAAGGTTAACGATGCCTGCTTCAAGAGCTGCAAGGTTCTCGTTTGTAAGTTCCTTAAGATCAGCGCCACCGTGATACTTAAGCGCACGAACAGTTGCCACAATTACGCAAGCATCTGGACGTAGGCCTGACTTTCGGCACTTGATATCAATGAACTTCTCAGCGCCGAGGTCTGCGCCGAAGCCTGCTTCAGTAACAACATAATCAGCTATCTTCATAGCGGACTTGGTTGCAATTACTGAGTTGCAGCCGTGTGCAATATTTGCGAACGGTCCACCGTGAATAAATGCTGGTGTGTTCTCAAGAGTTTGTACCAAGTTTGGCTGGAAAGCATCTTTAAGAATTACCGTCATTGCACCTTGCGCATTTAAATCTTTCGCAAGCACTGGCTTCTTATCTGTGGTGTAACCAACCACGATCTTAGAGATGCGTTCTTTTAGATCTTCGATGGAAGTTGCTAAACAGAAAATCGCCATGATTTCTGAAGCCACTACTATGTCAAAACCATCTTGGCGTGGATAACCATTTCCGACGCCTCCAAGCGAATTAACAATTTCACGAAGTGCACGGTCGTTCATATCTACTACGCGCTTCCATGCCACACGGCGTACATCAATATTTAGCGCATTGCCGTGGTGGATGTGATTATCTACAAGCGCTGCAAGCAAGTTATTTGCAAGGGCAATTGCATTGAAATCGCCAGTAAAGTGAAGATTGATATCTTCCATTGGAACAACTTGTGCATATCCACCACCAGCTGCGCCACCTTTCATACCAAAAACAGGGCCAAGTGATGGCTCGCGCAGGCAAATAAGTGAGTTCTTGCCAATATGGCGAAGAGCATCTCCAAGACCAACGGTTGTTGTAGTTTTGCCTTCACCAGCTGGTGTAGGAGAAATCGCAGTAACCAAAATTAACTTGCTATCTTTTTTCTCAGGCAATGAATCCAAGTACTTCAAGGACATCTTCGCTTTGTAATGTCCATAAGGTTCTAGATGTTCTGCTGCGATACCGAGAGATGCACCAATCTCTTGGATTGGTTTCATCACTGCTTTCTGAGCAATTTCGATATCTGACATTTACTTTGCCGCCTTCACTGCTTCGATTAACTTTGGAAGTACTTGATGTAAATCTCCAACAACGCCGTAATCGGCATAGCGGAAAATTGTTGCCTCTGGATCAGTGTTAATTGCGATAATGGTTTTGCTGTTCTTCATACCAGCAATATGTTGCATCGCACCCGAAATTCCGCAAGCTAGGTAAAGATTTGGTGCTACTTTCGAACCGGTCTGTCCAACCTGCTCTGAATGTGGACGCCAACCAGATGCAGTAACAACGCGTGAACAACCAACTGCTCCGCCAAGTAAAGATGCAAGTTCTTCAATTACTCCAAAACCTTCTGGGCCACCAACTCCGCGACCGCCAGAGACAATTACCTTTGCATCGGTAAGTGTTACTCCACCAGTTGAAGATTCTCCAACGCGATCTAAAACTTTAACTACGGTGTCTTCCGGAGATAATGAAACTGATACTTCTTTTACCTCTGCGCTTCCGCCAACTTCTTCTGGTTCGAAAGCTAACGCCATTATTGATGCAATTAGTAGATCCGAATGAACATTTGCATCTTCAAGTAAATTGCCTGCCCAACGAGCGCGCACCACTTTATGTGGAGCACCAATAGTGATACTGGTGCACTCGGCAGCCATTGGTAGATCTCTGAACGCTGCCAAATGCGCTAATTGTTCATTTCCACGCGGAGAACCTGCCGCGATTACAGCCGCCGGTTTTAAAGAATCTACTAATTCTGAAAGCGCACGACCAGATGCCATGGGAGCGTAATCTGTAATTTCTGGATTATTTACAACATGCATAACTTTTGCGCCAAACTTTCCAACTTCAGCTGCAACCGCTGAACCTGTAGCGCCGATGACAACTGCTTGAATATCAGAATCAATACCGCGTGCAGCAGTTAGCGCACGAGTTGAAAGTGGATCTAGTGTTCCACGATCGTGATCGACAAGAACTAGAATCATTAGAGCACTCCAATCTGCTTAAATTTTTCAACTAAGGCCGGCACTGCATCCGGACCATTACCAAGAATCTCTGCACCTGTTGCCTTTGATGGAACCACAGTTAACTTCAACTTCTCTAACTTTGGCGCAGCACCGCCAGCTGCTTTGATATCAACTGGTTTCTTTCGCGCCTGCATGCGACCAGGGACAGATGGATAACGAGGAACATTTAAACCATCGCGCACTGTCACAATTGCTGGAAGTGGAGCTTCATAAACCTCGCGCTGTGTTCCGACTACACGCTCGCCGCGAACTTTTCCACCTTCAACTTTCATCGCCTTAACATTGGTGATGATAGGCATTCCAAGTGCATGCGCTACACGAATATGAATTTGATATCCAGCGCTATCTGCAGATTCTGCACCAAAGATGATCATGTCGAACTTTGTAGGTTCAGCTTTGATCGCTTCAACTAGTGCATTTGCAGTTGACTGCGGATCCCAATCATTTCCGTCAGTTTCAAGAAGAACAGCGCGAGCTGC
>JALQWD010000197.1 GCA_023260175.1 Candidatus Nanopelagicaceae bacterium
GTAGTGGTTGACATTACCTGTGACACCATCGACGTTAATCATGCACAAGATATCTGCACCGAGATCGAAAAAACACCTGGATTAAAAGTTCGCAAAGTAAGTGATCGCACATTCTTGCTTCACTTAGGCGGCAAAATTGAGGTAACTCCAAAGGTTCCGCTAAAGACTCGTGATGATTTATCGCGCGCATATACCCCTGGTGTGGCCCGTATTTCACAGGCAATTGCGGCAGATCCAGCGGATGCACGCCGCTTAACTATTAAGCGAAATACCGTGGCTGTTGTAACAGATGGTTCTGCTGTATTGGGCCTTGGAAATATTGGTCCAGCTGCAGCGCTTCCGGTTATGGAAGGTAAGGCAGCGCTCTTTAAGAGATTCGCTGATGTTGATGCCTGGCCAGTCTGTATTGATTCGCAGGATGTTGATGAAATCGTTCGCACTGTGCAATTAATTGCACCGGTATATGGTGGAATCAATTTAGAAGATATCTCTGCGCCTCGATGCTTTGAAGTTGAAGCTAAATTGCGCGAACTGCTTGATATTCCAGTTTTTCATGATGATCAACACGGAACTGCAATCGTGGTTTTAGCTGCGCTAAAGAACGCACTTAAGTTGGTTCGCAAAGAACTAAAAGATGTGAAGATTGTAATTAGTGGCGCTGGTGCTGCTGGTACTGCAATTGCTAAATTGTTATGGATTAGCGGGGCTCGTAATGTTTTAGCTTTCCACCGCGAAGGCGTTGCTGAGATTGATGGCATTAATAACAATGGCTTCACTGGTGATCTAAAAGAAGCAATAAAAGGCGCAGATGTATTTATTGGCGTGAGCGCTGCAAATGTTCTTTCTGAAGACGATGTTAAGTCAATGGCGATTAATTCAATTGTCTTTGCACTAGCCAATCCAGATCCTGAAATTGATCCAACTATCGCGCGTAAATATGCTGCAGTAGTCGCAACTGGTCGAAGCGATCATCCAAACCAGATAAATAACGTTCTGGCATTCCCAGGAATCTTCCGTGGATTACTTGATGCCAACGCAAGCAAAATTACTGATGCCCTTTTAGTTGCGGCAGCAGATGCAATCGCATCATGTGTTGCCCCATCGCAGTTAAATGCTAACTTCATCATCCCAAGTGTCTTTGATCCTGAAGTAGCCAAGAAGGTTGCAGCTGCCGTAAAGGGAGCCGCAAAGTAATGATTCAAGCCTCTTTTGACGCTCAATTGGCTTCAATTGCGCCGCTCTTCTTCTACGTAATCGCTTTCGTTGTTATGTATGTAGAGAACGGAATCATGCTGGGTTTCTTCTTGCCAGGTGATTCACTCTTGTTCAGCGCAGGTCTAGTTGCTGCAAGCAATGAATCAATTGATGTGGCTTTACTTTGTGTCGTTGTATTCCTTGGCGCCTTCATCGGCGATCAAACTGGTTATGTAATCGGTCGAAAGTACGGTCGTCCTTATATTGATAAAAAGAATTCTCCAAAGTTGCAGAGAATGATTCAGCGAGCTGAGAAGTTTTATGAGCAATCTGGTTGGTGGGCAGTGGTTGCTGCACGTTACTTCCCTTGGATTCGAACCTTTGTGCCTCCAATTGCAGGTGCGGCAAAGATGCGTTACTACTCATTTCTAACTGCAAATGCCACAGGCGCACTTCTCTGGTCAGTTCTAATCACTCTTGCTGGTTATTACTCAGCAACAATTCCTTGGGTAAAGAGTTCTAGCTATTTAATTGCGGCTTTCTTTATTGGCGCTTCGATTATTTCCTCTGTTGCTGGCTACTTACGCCACCGACGATAACGCCTAAGAAAGATAAACAAATTCCGGCAACTAGCCAAGCACTTACTCGTACTCCGTGAGCTGGCAACAACCAATCGATTATTAACGCGCCAAATAAATTCCCACCGACGCTAAGCAAGGTTGATGCAAGTACACCTAAATGCTGCACGATTGTTGCAGAGTATGCGATGTAGATAACGCCCAGTACACCACCGGTATATATCCACCAAGGTGTACTTGGAAGCGATGAAAATTCATAATGTCCCGTCGGAATCAAGATCGCAGTCAAGATTAGTAGGAATGAAGTTCCCATAATGAAATTAAGTAATGAGGTAGTCCAATGTTGGCCAGAATAAATATTTATTTTGCCATTGAGCGCTCGTTGAATGCCCACAATGGCTCCGGCCAAACCAGCTAGAAAAACCGGGAAAAGCGCCAAATCATTGGCATCTATACGATCCCAAACTGAAACCAAGACTGCTAGAACCGTTATCAAAGAGGCGAAGATTCGTCGAGAATCAATATGTTTCTTAGCTCCACCAGCTAGTCCAAGCGCATCGACAATCAAAGATGAAGCTGTCTGACCAGAGATTGAAGCAACTGAATAGATAGCAACACCAATTACAGTCACAGTATTAGTTTGGATCGCAACGAAAATACCGCCGAGCATTCCAGCAAATAAATTCCAGCTTTTTAATCCACCCTCGGCTAGACCTCGCTTAATTCCGATAAACCCTTGGCGCATACCTTTATGCGCCATTGCAAATATCGAAATAACAATTAATCCTGATCCAAAGGAGACAGTTGCAGCCTGAATTGGATTACCTAATACGTGGGAGAGTTCGCCATTTACGCGAGCTTGGAATGCAATCAAAGTTGCAGTTAAAAATGCAATTAAATCTAAACGCATTTGCTCAACCACTCTTCTTCAAGTTCAACACGTTTTGCGTGTGCAACTAGTAGCGCTTCAGTGGCTTTCAATAGTGCCTCGGCATCAAATGCAGATGCCAACTGAACTTTCTCTAGCTCAGCAATTTCTTGATCTAATTTTTCCATCTGACGTTCAATGCGTGCCAGATCTTTTTTATTCTGGCGATCTTCGGCGGCATTGGAAATCTTTTTATCGTTAACTGTTTTGGGAATTGAAGCTGCAATTTGAATTGCTCGCTGCTCCAAATATTGATCAATGCCTCTTGGTAGATCCGTAACTTTTCCGTCACCCAATAAACCAACAACTCGATCGCAGGTACGCTCCAAAAAATATCTATCATGCGAAATAACTAACATGGTTCCGGCGAAACTATCTAACAAATCTTCTAACTCCGTCAGAATTTCAATATCAAAGGGCGAAGACTATTAAAAAATTTACTGTCGAAAGTAAAATAGTCTTCAATAAAATCGCTGATGAGAATCTTTAGCGAAACGTCTTTGTCGCTATTTTCCTGACCGCATTGTGGACAGAAGTTTTCGCCATTCA
>JALQWD010000016.1 GCA_023260175.1 Candidatus Nanopelagicaceae bacterium
GGCAATTGCAGGTAGCGCATATGCAAGCACTACAGATCCATTCCGCGGTGCGACTTGGATTTTTTTGGGTGCGCATTCTGTGCCATTTAACTTACATATTCCGCCTAGCGGTATCGAAGGATGGCTTACCTATTTACCACTTGGCGCAATGGCTCTCCCGGCAATCGGCATCACTGCCGGAGCTCGAAAAGTATTAGATCGAACTCAAAGCGATGGTGCAGTCTGGGCTTTTGCAGCTTTCTACACTTTGATCGTCACTTTACTTTCATTTGTATCTTCAAATGATGATGTCTTTGTTACTTGGTATTGGGCGCTGGCTTTCACCACACCTTTTGTATTTGCCGTAACTTTCTTTGCTATCAACCAATTTAGATTCACCCATTCCCTGATTTACCTTGCGAAAATTTGGGGAATCCTTCTAGGCGCAGCAGCTTTGATTACGGGAATATCACTTTTCATTAATTTTAGAACTGTGCATCAATTAACTACGGTGCTGCAGCCAGGTTTTATTGGTGGAATTCTTTTACTTTTATTGACTCTACTTTATTTACCAAATTTCTTGATCGCTACAGTTTCATACTTTGTCGGCGCGGGATTCGCGATTGGTCGCGATACTTTAATTTCTCCACTCGAATTCACGCTTGGAAAAATTCCAGCGTTACCAATTTTGGGTGCACTTCCAACAGGGCGACATCCGCTCTATTTAATTGGAGCCCTTGTAGTAATTGGTGTTGGCGCCAAATTGGCAATTTGGACCCTTGATAACGGACCTGCGGTGCTACGCCAAACAATCGCGCTCTTTGCTATCTCTTCATTTGTGATTGCATACTTAGGTTCAGGCGCACTTATTACTTATGAATTAGGAACAGTTGGTCCCTCGCTCTGGAAATTCCCATTGCTAATTACTACTGAACTTTTAGTAGGAGTGGGCGCAGTTAGGTTGCTGCCGCTTATTGGGCGTAAATGAGGCTCTTATTACTAGCTTCTGGCACAGGTTCCCTCGCGCAAGCACTTATAGATATCGGTTTTGAAATTGCTTCAGTAGTTAGCGATGTTCCTGGCGCACAGGTTATTGATAGAGCAGCGGCAGCCAATATTTCTACAAAAGTTATCCCATTTAGAAAGCCGCGAACAGATTGGGATTCAGAGCTAATTAATTATGTAGCTTCAATAAATCCTGATTTAGTAGTAAGCGTAGGTTTTATGAGAATTCTTAGCGCTGATTTTGTGAATCGATTTAAAGTAATCAATTCACATCCAGCGCTATTGCCAAATTTTCCGGGAGCGCACGCAGTTAGGGATGCGCTGGCAGCTGGCGTCACAGAGACTGGTTGCACTGTTCATTGGGTTGATGAAGGCATGGATACTGGCAAAGTGATTGCGCAGCGTGCTGTTGCGGTACTTCCATCCGATGATGAGTCTGCTCTCCATGAGCGCATTAAGATTGTGGAACGAGAATTAATTGTCGAAACCATTAAGAATCTGGAGAGATGAATGAGCGATAGAAAAGCTATCCGTCGTGCGCTACTTAGTGTTTATGACAAGAATCGTTTAGTAGAAATCGGCCAAGCTTTACAGAGCGCTGGAGTAGAGATTCTCTCTACGGGTTCAACTTGCAAGACCCTCCAAGAAAACGGCATCAAAGTAACTGAAGTCTCTGAATACACTGGTTTTCCAGAAATTATGGGCGGACGCGTAAAGACTCTCCACCCACGAATTCATTCTGGAATCTTGGCTGATCAAAATAATCCAGAACATTTAGCGAAGATTGCGGAATTAGATATCGCTCCATTTGATTTAGTAATTATTAACCTCTATCCATTTGCGGCAACTATTGCATCTGGTGCCGCTTATGCTGAATGCATCGAACAGATTGATATTGGTGGGCCATCAATGTTGCGTGGAGCAGCGAAGAACCATGGATCAGTGGCTGTGCTCTCTAATCCAAGCCAATATGACGGGTTATTAGATGCCCTCAAAAATGGTGGATATACGCTGGCAGAACGTAAGAAGTTAGCGGTAGATGTCTTCCGAACTACCGCCGAATACGACGCAACTATTGCGATGTGGATGGCTGACGATGATGGTTTCTACGAATGGATGGCTCATATCTGGAAGCAGAGCGGCACATTACGTTACGGCGAAAATCCACATCAGCAAGCAGTTATTTATAGCGCCAATACACCTGGCATCATCAATGCAAAACAATTACATGGCAAAGAGATGAGCTATAACAATTACACAGATGCAGATGCTGCGCTACGTGCTGCATTCGATCATTTAGAACCTGCGGTAGCAATCATTAAGCATGCAAACCCATGTGGAATTGCAG
This sequence comes from Candidatus Nanopelagicaceae bacterium, assembly GCA_023260175.1. Next base: position 2,333 of record JALQWD010000016.1, read on the forward strand.
TTGGCAAGGATATTGCTAGCGCATACAAAGCAGCGCACGAATGCGATCCAGTATCAGCTTTCGGTGGTGTAGTAGCCGCCAATCGCACAGTTACTTTAGCAATGGCCGAACCGCTATCTGAAGTTTTCACCGAAGTTATCGTTGCACCAGACTTCGAACCAGCAGCCCTTGAAATTTTAATGAAGAAACCAAATATTAGAATTCTGACAACTGATCTAAAGAAGTTTGGCCCTGTCGAAGGTCGTTTACTAACTGGTGGATTACTTCTACAAACTTACGATGCAATCGATGCAGAAGGGGATAACCCAAAGAACTGGAAGCAAGTCTCTGGCGCTCCGGTTTCTGCAGAGGTGTTGAAGGATTTGGAATTTGCTTGGCGATCTGTTCGCGCAGTTAAGAGCAATGCAATTCTCTTAGCTAAGAATGGCGCAGCAGTTGGCGTCGGTATGGGACAGGTAAATCGCGTTGATTCGGCGAAGCTTGCAATCGATCGCGCTGGCGATCGTGCCAAAGGTTCAGTTGCCGCAAGCGATGCCTTCTTCCCGTTTGCCGATGGATTACAGATTTTGATTGATGGCGGGGTGAGAGCAGTGGTTTCACCAGGTGGGTCAATGCGCGATGATGAGGTTATTGCAGCAGCGAAAGCGGCCAATATTGCCCTCTTTTTCACCGGAACCAGACATTTTTCACACGCTTAAGTTTTAGGATTTTTTCAATAACTTATTAGGATGTAACCATGACCGCACAGATTTTGGATGGAAAAGCATTCGCTAAGAAGATTAAAGAAGAACTAGCCGTAGAGGTAACCGCACTTAAAGCTCGCGGTATCACTCCTGGCTTGGGCACAATCTTGGTAGGCGATGATCCAGGATCGCGTCAGTACGTTGGCGGAAAGCATAAAGATTGCGCAGAGGTTGGCGTCAATTCAATTCGTATTGACCTACCTGGCACTGCATCTCAAGCGGATGTATTGGCGGCAGTTAAAGATATGAACAACAATCCAGATTGCACCGGATACATTGTTCAGCTTCCAATGCCTAAGGAAGTTAGCACTCAAGCAATTCTTGAAGCAATTGATCCTGATAAAGATGCAGACGGATTGCATCCAATGAACCTCGGGCGTTTGACTGCAGGATTTGATGGAACACTTCCATGTACTCCTCGCGGCATTGTTGAACTGCTTCATCATTACAAAATTCCTGTTAAAGGCGCAGAGGTCACAATTGTTGGCCGTGGTTTAACTGTTGGTCGCCCATTAAGTTTGCTATTAAATCGTCGCGAAGAGAATGCGACTGTAAATTTAGTTCACACCGGAACAAAGGTAATTAAGGATCACACCCTTACCGCTGACATCATTGTGGTTGCAGTTGGTGTGGGACATTTCTTAACTCCAGATATGGTCAGCCCAGGTGCAGTTGTTATCGACGTTGGCGTTTCTCGTAACGAAAACGGAATTCAGGGCGACGTTCATCCAGATGTTGCAAATGTTGCAGGATGGATTTCACCAAATCCTGGCGGAGTTGGTCCACTAACTCGCGCGATGCTTGTTAAGAACGTAGTCGACGCGGCATCTAAGAAGTTATGATTTCTCAGCGCCTACTTAACTTCTCAGCAGCGCTGGGAATTTTCTTAGGCGCCCTTGGATTTGTCCGAACCGGATCTTTAATAGTTGGCGCGGCAATGGTTTTAACTGGCTTTGGCCA
>JALQWD010000121.1 GCA_023260175.1 Candidatus Nanopelagicaceae bacterium
AAAGATGACAGGTCGCATGCTTAATGAACGCCTTGGCAAGATCCACTTCTGGACATTGTTCTTTGGTTTCCACTTAACATTCTTGGTTCAGCACTGGTTAGGAATTAAGGGCATGTCTCGTCGTTACGCTGACTATCTCTCAACAGATGGATTCACTACGATGAACATGATCTCAACCGTCGGCTCATTCCTATTGGCGCTTTCAATGATTCCTTGGTTTATAAATCTTTGGATTACACGCAAGTCTCCAAAGGTCGAGGTAAATGATCCTTGGGGTTATGGCCAATCACTTGAGTGGGCAACTACATGTCCACCACCACGTCATAACTTCTTCTCAATGCCACGTATTCGTTCAGAGCGTCCAGCTTGGGATGTTAATCATCCAGAAGCTCCGATTGAAAGGCTGCACTAAGCATGAAAACCTCTTGGGTTCTCTTTGGAGGCATTGGTCTCTTTTATGTTTTGATGGGTTCTATCTACGCAAGTATTGGTGGAGATCCAGCAGGCATCGCATGCCTATTCCTTAGCGCGTCACTAGCTCTACTAGTAGCTTTCTATGTTTGGTTTACCCAGAAGAAGATTGGCGCAGTTCTTCCAGAAGATAATTTAGAAGCTGAGATCGCGGATGGTGCAGGAGAACTTGGTTTCTATTCACCACATTCATGGTGGCCACTTGCACTTGCTGTAACCACAATTATGGCTGGCTTAGGTCTAATTATTGGTTGGTGGCTAACCGCAATTGCGGTCGGCTTATTAATTATTTCAGTAATCGGATTTGTTACCGAATACGAACAGCCAGAAGCAGCACATCACTAAATTCAATTACAAAAAAGCCCTCCTTGCGGAGGGCTTTTTTTATGAGCGTAGAGCTCTTAAACGTTGCTCTTTTGTTAATTTATGAATCGACCATGAGGTAGCAGCTCCGATAATCAGACCTGCCACAATATCGGCCGGGTAGTGGATACCGGCACCGATACGTGCAATGCCGCTAAGGATTGCAAGTACAAAAAGAAGTCGACCGAAATTATGGTTTCTAAACCAGAGCGCTACAGCAATTGCGACCATAACTGTGGTGTGGTGCGATGGAAACCCTCCATCAGCATCATGGGGAATTAGAAGAGTAATCTCTTTGGAAGCAACAAAAGGTCTAGAACGATCAATTAATTTAGAGAGCATTTCGCTGATTACAACTGCAGCTCCGATTGGTGCGGCTAATGTGTATATGAAATCTAGGGCCATCAATTTAACGCGACCCATGTGATGGCCTACCACCCAGCCGATACCTGCAATCAGGATGATGTAAACCATCCAATCAGAGAAGAGAGGCAGAGCGCCTGAGATATGAGCAGCTAAACCATTTAGCCAGATTGCAATCGATGTATCCATGGCGTGAAGTTTATAATCAAAAAAGAAACCCCTTAGCGATTAACTAAGGGGTTTCTTTTGTATTTCTATTATTAGTGGTGCGAACCATCTTCTAGTTCGTGGGCAGTTGGCTTTGCAATTTGAACTGCATTTGAAGCAGACCAATTGGCGCGTAGCTTTGATAGCAACTTGCCTGGACGGCTTACGCCATTTGCATCATATTCTGGAATCTCAAGCGCACCAGGTTGTTCGTGCGAAGTAAGAGTCCAGATCTCTTCCTTGGATAGTGGTTCATGAACTTCAACGAATTCACCGTGCGGCAAGCGAACCAAACGACCAGTTTCGCGACCATGTAGAACCAAGTCACGATCAGCGCGCTGTAGTGACAAACAGATTCGCTTTGTAACAAAGAAAGTGATGATAGGAAGAACAATGATTCCAATTCTTGAGAACCACATAATGTGATTAATAGAAGAAGAGAAGTGGGTTGCAATCAAGTCGTTACCACCATTTAGAAGTGCAATAAAGAAGAACATCATTACTGCAGCGCCGATGGCTGTGCGATTTGGAACGTTTCTTGGACGATCCAATAGGTGATGCTCGCGCTTATCGCCAGTGATCCAACTTTCGATCCATGGATAAAGTGCCATTGGAGTAAAGATCAAACCTGGAACGATCAAACCTGGAAGCAAAATGTTCCAAGAGATTGTGTGTCCAAGTAAGTGTGTTTCTAGTGGCGGCGCCATACGAACCAGACCATCAATCCAACCCATGTAGAAGTCTGGTTGTGAACCAGCAGAGATCTGACCTGGAGTGTATGGACCATAGAGCCAGATTGGGTTAATTGATGCCACTGCAGCAAGTAGCGCAGTAATACCAAACACTACGAAGAAGAAGCCGCCAGCTTTTGCCATATAGATAGGCATTAGCGGATAACCAACTACATTCTTTTCGGTGCGACCTGGACCTGGATACTGAGTGTGCTTCTGGTACCAGACCAACATTAAGTGCGCGGTAATTAGCGCCAAGAAAATTCCTGGCAATAACAAGACGTGCACTGTGTAGATACGTGGAATAAACGCTTCACCAGGGAATGGTCCGCCAAAGATAAAGAATGCAAGGTAACTACCAACCACAGGGAAAGCTTGAATGATGGCTTCAGTAATGCGGATACCAGTTCCAGAGAGTAGATCATCAGGAAGTGAGTAACCCAAGAAACCTTCAATGATTCCTAGTGTCAATAATCCAATACCGATAACCCAGTTAAACTCACGTGGCTTGCGGAACGCTCCAGTAAAGAAGACTCGCAACATGTGCAGAATCATTCCGGCCATGAAAATTAAAGCAGCCCAGTGGTGAATTTGGCGCATTAACAAACCACCGCGTACATCAAATGAGATGTGAAGCGCTGATTCATATGCCGCAGACATCTTCAAACCTTTAAGCGGTTCGTAAGAGCCGTTGTAAATAACTTCCTTTGAAGATGGATCGAACCAGAATGTAAGGAAAGTACCTGTAGCAAGAAGAATGATGAATGAGTAGAGAACGATTTCGCCAAGTAAGAATGACCAGTGATCAGGGAAGACCTTTGTAAGGTTCTTCTTCATCCACTTTGCTGCGCCTGTGCGCTCGTCTACAAAGTTAGCAACTACTGCTGGAACTTTTTCTTTTGCACTCATTTGCTATCACGCTCCCAGAAGCTTGGACCGACCGGTTCGGTGAATGGTTGCTTTGCTACTAAATAACCTTCAGCATCTACAGTGATCGCTAACTGTGGAAGTGGGCGAGCAGCTGGACCGAAAATAACTTTTGCTGCACGAGTAACATCGAATGTTGATTGATGGCATGGGCAGAGCAAGTGATGTGTCTGCTGTTCATATAAAGCAACCGCGCAACCCATGTGAGAACAGATCTTTGAGAAAGCGATGATGCCTTCATGTGTCCATGAAAGACGCTCTGCATCCAAATTGAAATCTTCGGTACGAAGACGAATCAAGAGAACTGGATCCTTCGCAGTGTTGTTAAGTGTGCGATGTTCGCCGGGAGCAAGCTCTGGCATTGTCTGAACCACTGCACCAACCTCAAGGTCAGAAACCTTGATTGGACGATCGCCTGGATCTGTAACTAAACGAGTTCCGGCCTTCCAAGAAGTTGTTTCTAGCTGCTTCTTTGGAAGAGGACCTAAATCGCGAAGCATCATGATTGGTGCGATGCCTACTAAGCCAAGTGCTGCACCAAGCGTGCGCTTAATAAGTGGACGGCGACCGATACCAGCTGCTGAACCTTGTGTCTTAACGGTCTCAACAAAATCACGACGATCTTCATCAGATGAACGGAATTCATGTCGATGCGCAATCACTTCATTATCTGGCATTAGTTGACGTGCCCAAGCGATTGCACCAATTCCGATGAATAGGAAAGCGCCGCTAAAGCAGAGACCAAGAAGAAGTTGTTGCACATTCATGTCGCCAAGAATTGGGATGAATGTGTAAACATCTGGCTTGATCCAGACGTATGAATAAACGAAACCAATTGTTGAAATAGCAGAGAGAATAAATAGCGAAGCTACTTGACGCTCAGCACGTTTTTCAGCTTTTGGATCAACATCGGTTTGGCGATGTGCATGCTCCGGTAGACCCGGATTCTCAATTGGATTTAGGTCTTTGCTCACGTTATCTCGCCTTCGATGCTAACCAGACTGCTACACCAATTAGCAATCCAAGTCCGACAATCCATCCGAATAAACCTTCTGTTACCGGACCAACGCGACCAAGTGAAATTCCACCCTGTGGCTTCTCTTGTTCCGCATTCTTGATGTACTTGATGATAGAAAGTTTCTCTTCAGGAGTTAATGTTTTATCTGAGAAAACTGGCATTGATTGTGGACCAGTAATCATCGCTTCATAAATATGAACAGCGTCAACGCCCATAAGAGTTGGCGCGTACTTGCCTTGAGTTAGCGCTCCACCTTGGCCAGAGAAGTTGTGGCACATCGCGCAGTTAGTTCGGAAAAGTTCGCCACCCTCTGCAACGCTGCCATCGCGTTCGTAATTTAACTCTTCTTCAGTTGGAATCGCTGGGCCAGTGGCTAACGAAGCAACATAGGCAGCAAGCGCTGCAGTCTCTTCAGCGTTGTATTTAGGGGTTTTACGCATGGCCTGAACTGACATATCAGCCATCGGCATGCGGCCGGTTCCAACTTGGAAATCTACAGATGCAGCGCCGACACCAATTAGTGAAGGTGCAATATCAGAGCCTTCGGCATTAAGACCATGGCATGAAGAGCAACCTTTAAGGAAAAGTTGCTTACCTTCTTCGATCTGCGCAGAGCGAGCAGCCGGAGTTGGCTGCGCAGTGTTCTCAGCTGATGCCGAGAACGCGCTAAAAGTAGAACCAGTTGCTACAAGTGCAAGAAGCAAAAGAACTGGTGATGCGAAACGTGCTTTGCGAAAACGCGAAATCATCTTTTTCTATTCCTATTCTTTTACTTACTTAATTAGATAGATAGCAGAGAAGAGTGCGATCCAAACTACGTCAACGAAGTGCCAGTAGTAAGAGACCACTATTGCGGTTGTTGCTTGTGAATGACCGAAGCGACGCGCCTTCGCAACACGGATCATCACAATTAAGAACGCTAGAAGACCGCCGGTTACGTGAAGTCCGTGGAAACCGGTAGCTAAATAGAAGACAGAGCCATATGCGTTAGAAGAAAGAGTTAAACCTTCTTCTACTAACGATGCATATTCGTAAACCTGTCCACCAATAAAGAATGCGCCCATTAAGAATGTAAGAGTGAACCACTCGCGCATTCCCCACTTACCAATTTGAAGTAGTGAACCAGTTCGTTTTGGCTGAAAGCGCTCTGCAGCAAAGACGCCGAACTGGCAAGTCACTGAAGAGAGAACCAAAACTGTGGTGTTGATTGCTGCAAATGGAATGTTGAGAATCGAGGTCGATTCAAACCAAATATCTGGACCTTGAACTGCGCGAGTAGTGAAGTACATAGCGAAGAGCGCAGCGAAGAACATTAGTTCGGATGAGAGCCAAACAATTGTTCCAACTGCGACCAGATTTGGACGATTGACCTTGTGGGAACTCAAGGCATTAGACGCGTTAGACATGGTGCGAATTATCGCGGAAAACACGCTCAAACTCACATCTTTCGAGCGAAAAATCGATGGAATTAGCACTCAATCTAGGTGAAACGGCTCACCCATTTTGAGCCTAAAAATCGGTCGGCTTGAGCGCCTTTTCGGTCATAGAATTACGCCATGACCGCACGCGTTGTTATCTATTCAGATGATTCAGATGTTCGCGCCGCCATCAAGGCAGCCCTAGGTTCAAAGCTCGCTTCAGACCTGCCAATCGAAACCACTGAATTCGCAACCGCAGATGCGATGCGCCAATACATCGACCTGACCGACGCAAAGGGCCAGGTTCGAGCAGATCTATTTATTTTGGATGGCGAAGCAGCCCCTGAAGGCGGGCTTGGCGTAGCGCGTCAATTGAAGGATGAAGTTTTCAATTGCCCACCTGTTGTAGTCCTAATAGCGCGTCAATCTGATTCATGGTTAGCAGCATGGTCACGCGCTGAAGCTTCATTACAACATCCGATTGATGCTTTTGCTCTGGCTAAGACAGCCGCCGAACTTCTACGTGCGCGCTTGTTAGCAAACGCTTAACTCGCAAGCTATCAATCATTAGGAGCGCGTAAATGTCTTGGGATCGCGCCTTTGAATTACTCGATAATTATTTGGATTTACCTGCCGAATTAGTCCGCGAAATTATGCGCGATATTTTGGAAGGTCGAGCAAACCCAGATAATTTAAAGCGATTCTTGCTAGCCCTAAAAGAGAAGGGCGAAACTTCAGACGAGGTTGGCGCACTTGTAGCTGAAATGTACGAACATTCAGCGCCGATAAATATTTCTCAACGCGCGGTAGACATTGTTGGCACCGGTGGCGACAAGATGAATACCATCAATATTTCAACGATGTCTGCCATAGTTGCTGCAGCAGCTGGCGCGGTTGTCGTGAAACATGGAAATCGCGCTGCATCTTCAAAGTCTGGTTCGGCTGATTTACTTGAAGCTCTTGGTGTTGCGATTAATTTGGATGGCAAGCTGGTTGAAGCTTGTGTTGATGAGCTGCGAATTGGATTCTGTTTCGCGCCAAATTTCCATCCTTCAATGCGCCATGCCGCGCCAGTTCGTAAGGAACTTGGCGTGCCAACGGTCTTTAATATTTTGGGTCCATTAGCAAATCCTGCGAAGCCAAAATCAGCCGCAATTGGAGTTGCCAATGATCGAATGCATTTGGTCATGGCGCAGGTGCTGGGTGATAGAGGCGTGGATGGCTTTGTTTTCCGCGGTGATGATGGACTTGATGAATTAACCCTCACAACTACAACTCAGGTTCTAACAATTGGAAATGGCGAAATTGAATCCGGTCTTATTGATCCGCCGAAATTTGGAATTCAGTACTCGCCAATTGAAAAGTTGGTAGGTGGCGAAGCTGACTTCAATGCGAAGATTGCGTTAGCAGTTTTTGCAGGCGAAAATGGCGCGCCGCGTGATGCGACTATCCTCAATGCTGCAGCTGCAATTGCCGCATATAACAATGACGCCGAACTTGATTTAACTACTCGTTTCGAAGAGGGAATTGCAGCTGCTATTCAGGCAATTGATTCAGGGGCCGCTTCCGATTTACTTAATCGCTGGGCTAAATTAACTCAAGCGTTAGTTAAATCGTAAGTACCAATACGCGCTGCTTGCGACGTTGGACCAAATGTTGCAAAAGAATATTCTCCTGTAAGGCGCACTATCCGTACACCTTCGCTCTCAAGATAATTGAGAATCAATTCAACCTCTTCGTGATTAACGCTTTGCAAGAATCCGCTGTCGCTTACCTGCTCTGAGATCAAATCTAAAGCTTCAAGAGCCGCTGCAACTGAAGTCGTAGCAGTGGAGATATTTGTGGCAGCTAAGCGGCCATATCTAATTGCTACAAACTCCCAATGCTCGCCATGCGGCTTGGCCACAACTAATTCTGACAATTTTGCTATTGAGCCAAGCCTTTCAATTCTGCTGGCTGCACGGACCAGATGTGCATATTTATTACGGACCTCAATGGCCTCCTCGAACTTTTCATCCAACGAAAGTTCAGCCATATTTAATGTAGAGCGCTCATGAAATTCTCGGAAGTCGATCTCTAGAAGATTTCTATATTTAGCGGTGATCTCACTGTACGAAGCGACTGATTGCGCACCTATACACGGGGCTGCACACTTATTGATTTCAAAGAGAATGCAGGGCGCAGCGGTTTTGATTGATTTGTCGGTGATCTTCTGCTTGCACTGTCTAAGTGGGAGGAAATCATGGATTGCTGCCAAGGCGCCTTCAATCGCGCTGCCGCCACTAATAGGGCCAATGGAGCCAGATGGATCGACTGGCGCACCTTTGGAAATAATTATTCTTGGGAAATTTTCATCCGTTAATTTGAGCCAGGCAACTCTTTCGGGGAATCTTGATCTTCGGTTATATCGAGGTTGCGCACCTTGAATCAAACGAAGTTCTCGGACCTGCGCCTCAAGCGCTGTCGGCGTAACAATGCAATCAATACTTTCAGTAATAGCTATCATTTCGCGAATTCGTTTTCGACTCTCGCCGGCAGTGAAATAGGTTCTGACTCGAGATCTCAAATTCTTTGACGTGCCTACATATAGAGGTTCACCTTTTGCATCCTTAAAAATGTAGACGCCAGGGGCGGCTGGGATATTTGCTGCAAGGTGTTTTTTAGCGGCCTGCGCCTTGGTTATGCGATTGGAGAAATCCTTCAATTCCTCTAATGTGAAGATTCCGAAAGAGCCCATGCGTTCGATTAATCCATGTAGGACAGAGACAGTTGCACGAACATCATCAAGCGCTCTGTGATTTGGCGTGGTCTCGGTTTTAAAGAATTCAGCAAGGGTAGAGAGTTTGAAGTTTCGCACTTCATCTCGATTTAAAGTGTGACGAGCAATCTTTACCGTATCTAAAACTTGAAACTTGGGCCATTGGTATCCAAGTTGTTCCGCTGCAGCTTTTAGAAAACCAATGTCGAACTGTGCATTATGCGCAACTAAAACGGTCTCCTCTGGGCTGCCTAGAAATTCCAAAAATTGCGGAAAGGCTTCTTGAATGTTTGGAGCGGGCAGCAACATCGCCTCAGTAATTCCGGTGAGCACGGTGATAAATGGCGGAATTGGCACTCCGGGGTTGATTAGTGTTTGGTATTCTCCAATTACCTTTCCACCGCACACTTTCTGTGCGCCAATTTCGGTAATTGCATTTAAACCAGGGGATCCACCGGTCGTTTCCAAATCAAGTACTACGAAAGTGGTCGCAGCTAAATGGCGACCCAAATCATCAAAGCTTGCCTGCCATGATGTCGCTTCCATGAGTTGAAGAGTAAATTAGAGATATGACAAATGCACCTGCAGGTTGGTTATCTGATTTTGCTGCTGATGGCAGCGGCGAGAATTCAAAGACCGGAATTGTTCTTGTACATGGGTTTACAGGTTCGCCGGCCGCTATGCGTCCGTGGGCTCATTTTCTAAACGATCGCGGCTACACAGTTCGCGTGCCACGTCTTCCGGGGCATGGCACCAAGTGGCAAGATTTAAATGAAGTGAAGTGGCAAGAATGGCCAGATCGCGCCGCCAAGGACGTCGAAGAGCTATTAGGTAAATGCGAACGCGTATTTATCTTTGCGCTCTCTATGGGTGGCGCAACATCCATACAAGTTGCGCATCGCTACGGAGATAAAATCGCAGGATTAGTTTTCGTAAATCCAATGATCACTATTAAAGGCCCAGCGATTCATTTCGCACCGATCGTTGCAAAGTTGACCCCAAAGATGAAAGCAGTTGGTGGAGATATCAAAAAGCCTGGTGCTAGCGAGTGGTCTTATGACGCGCTACCTACTAAAGGCGTGTTGCAACTCAATGCACTACTAAAAGATTCTCGCGCAAAGTTGCCAGAGATTAAAGCGCCATTCATGATCTTTCATTCAAAAGACGATCATGTTTTGCCTGTTTACAACACGGAAATTTATATGGATGAGATTGGTTCAAGTCAAAAGCAGCGAATCGAATTAATTAATAGTTATCATGTGGCAACTGTTGATTATGATCAAGATTTTATCTTTGAAAATTCGTTACAGATGTTGGCTTAATTCCAACGATTATCAATATCAGGTTCACGTCTAACTAAGATTTTCCAGATCTCATCTGGCTCAAAACCCGTAGCTAGCGCCGCTTCAATTGTCATAGAGCCAAGCTCCGTAATCGCGACATCTTTGGCAAATGTTTCCGCATTTGGGTAAGCCTGATTTAGGCGGCTCCAGAATTCACTAATTCGCATTTGTAAAGGCCAATCCAATCGCTAGAGCTGCAATACCTATTGCGCTAAATGCAGTTAGTGCTCGGCGCACTTGAGGCCGTTGAATCCATTTGGCAGAACGATCAACAATAAGAATCATCATCGAATACCAGCTCATTGAGATCACTGCCCAAATCAACGAAAGTATGAAAATTCCCCAACCGAGATTGAATGAATTCGGAACAAATTGGGGGACTAAGCCAACGCTAAAGACTGCTGCTTTCACATTGGTTAAGTTCGTTGTAATTCCGATTCTAAAAGCCGGCCCGAATGCCTTCGCCTTCTCACCGCTTTCATATTCAAATCTTCCCGCCTGATTCTTAAGTTGCATAAGAGTCTGAATAGATAGGAAAGTCAGATAGGCAACTCCAGCCCACTTTAAGATATTAAAAGCAGTTGGCGATGCTTGGAATACGGCGGATAGGCCGACGCTACTTAAAACACCCCAAATAACTAAGCCCGTAGTATTTCCGAAGACCGAATAGAAGGCTGCCTCTTTGCCGCTTAGGATTGATTGACGTAGCACCATTGCAACGCCTTGTCCGGGAACTGCCACAATTATTAAAACGGTTAACGCAAATGCAGGGATTACTTGAAGAAAATCAATCATGACTTTTCAAAAGCAACGCGGATACCGAAACCAATTAATGCTACACCTGAAGCTCTCTCAATAATCTTTTGCACTCTTGGATTCTGTAGCGTTTCTTTCGCAAAACTTGCCCCGTAGATCATCATGGTGAACCAGATCAGTGTCAGAAGATTATGAATTGTTGCTAGCAGTAAACCACCCACTATTGCGGGGAATTCTTCAGGTAAGAATTGGGGCAGAATCGCAATATAGAAAACGCCAGTCTTTGGATTGGTTAGATTAATAAGTAACGCTCTGTTAAATGCTTTGCGAGTTGAAGTCTTGTCTGCGATCTTTGCTTGCACAGTTTCATGAGTGATATTCCTAGATTCCCAAAGCATCTTGATACCTAGATAAATTAGGTAGATCGCACCGGCCCACTTAACAATCGCGTATGCAATGTGAGATGCAATTAGCAATGCGCTGATACCAAGGGCGGCTGCAGCGCCCCAGATCCAAACTCCGGTAAGAATTCCGGCAACAGTTGCGTATGCCGTTGATTTGCCGCCAATAGTTACAGAGCGAAGTACTTGAGCAGTATCTAGCCCTGGAAGCATTGTTAATAATCCAGCCAAAACTGCGAAGCTAAGTAAGTTCTGCAACATGGCGGCAGTCTAGTATTTGCGACATGACAAAGGCGAAGGTTTTTGAATGGCTCGGCGTGGTTACGGCCATTGCATATTCATTATTAGTTGCGTCAAATACCGGACTCGAATTCATCGGCTTCACCTTGCTTTTGCTTAGCTCTTTGCTTATCGGCATCTGGGCATACCTTGGTAAACATAAGGGAATACTCTTTTTACAGTTCTTCTATGCCACAGCAGGCATCATCGGAATGATTCGTTGGTATAACTAGTTAATTTGCTGGCTTAATAATCGTGATGCCATCTTGGATTGCAGTAGCCATTTCAGGAAGAGCAGTGAGTGCCTCTTCTAAAGAGATGGTTCGTTTAATAAATCGCTCGGGATTTAATTTACCTTCCGCGATCATTTGCAGCATCTTTGGATAATCAACTGCTGCCATTCCGTGTGAACCGAGTATCTCTAATTCCCAGCCGATTAATCTGGCCATCGCCATAGGAGTTAATCCGTCTTCGGTTAGCAATAAACCTAATTGCAAATGCTTACCTAGACGGCGCAGAGATTTAATCGAGATTTCTGCTGTCTTCTGGCTACCCAAGGCATCGATAGCTACATGGGCTCCACCAAGTTTTTGAATCTCTTCAATGGCGACATCACTTTTAAATAGATAGTCAGCGCCAAGTTCCTTTGCATTATTAAGCGCCTGTACGTTGATATCAACCGCGATCACTTTTGCGCCAAGTGCTTTGGCAATCATCACAGCAGAGAGACCAATGCCTCCGCAGCCAACAATTGCTACTAATTCTCCTGCCTGCACATTTGCTCTAGCGGTTAAGCCTCGAAATGAAGTTGCAAATCTGCAACCTAGCGCAGCAGCAACTTCGAATGAAATTTCATCAGGAATTGCAATTAGGTTGAAATCTGCATTTCTGATTTCGACATATTCAGCGAAGCTACCAAATTGCGTAAATCCTGGTTGAGTTTGGGTAGGGCAAACCTGCGCATTTCCTTCAAGGCACCAGGTACAAGTACCACACCCATTTACAAATGGCACGGTAACGCGATCACCGATTTTGAAACCTTTTACTTGATTTCCTATCTGCGCCACGGTTCCCGCTAATTCGTGACCAGGTACATGTGGAAGAGAAATATCGGAATCATGTCCTGCATATCCGTGCCAATCACTACGACATAAACCAGTGGCCTCCACTTTTATTAGAACAGACTTTGGCGCTGGATACGGAACTTCAATTTCGCGCACTTCTAAAGGTCCATTGAAACTCTCAAAATATAGGGCGCGCATTTGGAAAGTATATGGATAACGTTCTCCCATGGCGAAAGTTCTTTCAGTAAATGTTGCAGCGGTAGTTCATGAAGGCGCATGGACAGGTAGCGAAGGTAGAACTGGAATTGATAAACGTCCCGCAACATCAAAAGTTAAATTCGAAAACGATGGCGTTGCGGGGGATGTCGTAGTCGATCGCAAGCATCATGGCGGCTATGACAAAGCAGTTTATGCATATGCCAGAGAAGATGCAGATTGGTGGGAGTCTGAAATCGGACGTGCCCTAAGTAATGGCTCTTTTGGGGAAAATTTAACTACCACCGGAATTGATGTTAACGCCGCGCTAATTGGGGAGCGGTGGCAAATCGGCTCAGTGATCTTAGAAGTTTCCGAGCCACGAATTCCATGTCGCGTATTTGCTGGCTTTTGGGATCGCCCAACTCTAATTAAGGATTTCACTGATGCTAGAAAATCAGGCGCGTATCTAAGAATCATTCAAGAGGGTGAAATCTCCGCAGATGATGAAATTACTGTGATTAAGAAGCCTGAACACGGAGTGAGTATTCGCGACATATTCGATGCAAAAGCGGGCGAGCGTGCGAAAATTAATCAGTTAAGGACGGTCCACGAACTGTCCGATAAATATAAGGAATGGCTGAGCAAGCTTTAGGAGAGTAGTTATGAGCAAGAAGTTATTTGCAGAGTTCCTAGGAACTTTCACCCTAGTTTTCTTGGGTGCAGGTGCAATCGTTTCAGGTAAGGCAGATCTGCAAGGTGTTGCATTCGCACACGGACTTGCCATATTTGTGATGGTTTCAGCGTTAGCTGGAATATCTGGCGCTCACTTTAATCCTGCAGTCTCAGCAATTATGTTGGCTACTAAGCGAATCAATGCACAAGAGTTTGCTTACTTCGTACTTGCGCAGTTAATTGGAGCATCAGTTGCATCTGCAGCTCTTAACTATATTTACGGTTCAGCAAATGGCTATGGCCTGCCAGCGATTTCAGAAGGAACATCTACTACTGCAGGAGCGTTAGCTGAAGTAATTGGCACAGCGCTTCTAGTTCTAGTTATCTTCGGAGTAGCAGTTGATAAGCGAAGCAAGTTTGCAAATGAAGCGGGTTTACCAATCGGACTTACTATTACTGCAGTAATTCTCTCCGTGGGACCAATCACAGGTGCAGCGCTAAATCCAGCTCGCTGGTTCGGTCCAGCGCTGATTTCCGGAGATTGGAATAACGCGGTTCTGTACATCTTTGCACCAATCGTTGGCGCTCTAATCGCTGGTTTTTCTTATCAAGCAGTAGCAAAGCCAGAGTAGCAAGAAGGGTAAAAGGAATAAATGAAAGCCATAGTTCACCTAATCGAGGTAGTTCTATTTAGATCTCGGTGGTTACTTTCACCTTTATATCTAGGTTTAGTTGGCGCACTCGGTCTACTCGGCTATCGATTCCTAATTGAGTTTTGGCATTTGGCTTCTGATATCGGCCATATGGATTCACATCAATTCACTTTGGCTCTTCTCGCATTATTAGACTTGACATTGTTAGCGAATCTAATATTGATGGTCATCTTTGCAGGTTACGAGAACTTCGTTTCGCGTATTGATGAGGCTCGCAATTCAGACGATCGTCCTCATTGGATGGGGACCATTGATTTCAGCGGATTAAAGATTAAATTGATCGGTTCGCTAGTTGCAATCTCTGTTATCGAACTACTTAAAGACTTCATCGAACTTTCTGGCCAGGATATGGTCCACGAAGGTACAAAGTGGAGAATTTATATTCACTTAACTTTCGTGATTTCAGGAGTTCTTTTTGCGCTCATGGATTGGATTGCGGAACAGCGTAAATTTGAAGGAACGCACAAGTAAATCAATTGAGCAAAATCAGTTTCAAAGCAGGGCTGCCAATATATTTGGCATCCCTAAACATGCGCGCGGGCCAAGTCCTTATTGGTCCACTGATTCCTATTCTCAAGGTCTATTTCGATCTCTCTAACACCGCAATTGCAGTTCTTGCAGGTATTCCAATCTTCTGTTTTGCGGCGACGAGTTTGATTATGTCTAGAGTAGCCAAGCTTGGATCCAGTAATCGAATAATCAAATTGGCGATGTTTGCCCTGACTATCGCCCTCATTGGCCGCGCCACCACCGGTCTTTTTGGTTTATATATCTTCGCTTTCGTAATGGGAATTTCCATTGCAATTATGAATTACGAGTTACCCGCTTGGGTAAAGGAGCATGCGCCAAATAGTGCAGGTTACATAACCGGTGTTTACGCCACTTTGATGGGGATGGCAGCAGCTCTCTCGATTGCAATTTCGGTGCCGCTAGCAGAATTAAATTCACTTTCTTGGCGCATGGCGATGGTTCCTTGGATTGCCCTGGCTCTTTTAACATCGCTCTACTGGTGGCGAAAAATGGATTCCAAAGAACCAAAATCAGAATTCAAAGTTGTGGCATTTTGGAAATCTAAAGCCTTTAGAAATCCAATCGCATGGGCCTTAGTCGCATTCTTTGGGCTTGAATCAATGACCTTTTATGCGACCTCTACTTGGTTTCCAACTCTGCTGACAACAAAAGGTTTCACTCTGAGTAGCGGAGCAATTGCAGTCTCAATTTCCGGAATTATTGGATCTGGTGTCGGCATCGTCTTTCCACATTATTTCGAGAAATCTAATCAACAGAGAGCAATGCTGGTTTGGACTTCATTAATATCAGCTTTTGCATTCTTCATGATTACAGTGCAAAGTGGCTTGGTTCTCTTTGTCTGGTTATCCATTTCAAATATCGGCATCTCAATCGCATTCCCACTTGCATTGATGATGGCGGGCATGAAGTCCGATTCGCCAGAAGCAACTCGAAATCTCTCTACGATGATGCAAGCCTTTGGCTACTCAATCAGCGCCTTTGGACCGTTCTTTATGTCGACGTTATTCGATATTTCAAATAGTTGGGATTTTGCAATGCGCGGCATCGTTATTGTTTGCATTCTGCAGGCAATTGCCAGTTACATCGTAGGCAAACCAAGCAGAATCGAATATTGATGATTGCACTGAGAGCTTATAGAGATTCAGAATTTGAGCGCGCTGCAGAAATTCGCGAAATAAAAGGCGAAGAGGCGCGAGAACGTTGGCGCGGTCGTATGGCACGTTCGGGCGCTTGGGATGATCATTATTTTCATTTAGCCATAACGGAAGATGATGTACTAATAGGCGATTTGCAAGTCCGTCATTGCGGTCAAGCAATGCCGGATGGTGCCTTAGAACTTGGCTTGGAATTAGCACCCGAATGTCGCGGCAAAGGGATCGGTACTCAAGTATTGAATCTTGCAACTGAAAAATTCTTCGGTGAAGGCGCTCATCGCATTAGCGGCTCTACTGAAATTGAAAATATCGCAATGGTTCGTGCCTTTGAAAAGGCAGGCTGGGTCAAAGAGGGAATATTGCGCGGACTCTTTAACGATAATGGCAAATTAATTGATTACGTGAGTTATTCGATAATTAATAACAACTCTTAAAGTGGACGATACTGGGATCGAACCAGTGACCCCTTCCATGTCAAGGAAGTGCTCTACCGCTGAGCCAATCGTCCGGGTCTATTAAATTGTGGGGAAATTCTAACTGATATTAAAAGTTAATCGTGTCGACCGTAATCGTCCTCTACGCGCTCAATATCGTCCTCGCCAAAGTAAGTACCGGTCTGAACTTCAATAAAAAGCATCGGAACTTTTCCGCTATTACCAATTCGGTGTAGTTGATTTGCTTGGACCGTAACGGTGTCGCCAGCTTCAACGGTATGAATATCATTATCGATCTGCACTTCTGCGGTTCCGTAAACCACGTACCAATGTTCGCTGCGGAACTTGTGGCGCTGAAGCGAGAGTCGTTTACCTGGGTCAACCCAGATAGCTTTCACTTTATGTGTCGGTAAATCTTGAAGTACTTCATAGCGACCCCATGGACGATTAGGTCCTTCGAGATATTCCTTAGTCATGGGTTTAGTTTAGTAATAGATGTAAAACAAAAGTGGAGGTGGAAACGGGATTTGAACCCGTGTAGAGGGATTTGCAGTCCCTTGCCTCGCCTCTCGGCCATTCCACCAAAACAAGAGCTAGCAATTACTAGCAGTCACTCAAATTAGAGCTATAAAAAATGGAGCGGACGACGGGGTTCGAACCCGCGACCTGAACCTTGGCAAGGTTCCGCGCTACCAACTGCGCTACGTCCGCAAACTTGCGTGGCAAAATCTAGCGTAAGAGGTGAGGGGAGCGCAAAAGCGATAAATTCGCCTGTATGAATGAGCCGTTTTTCTGGATGGGTGGCCGATTGGCGACCGATTTAATTCAGATTACAAACGACCCTAATGAGATTGATGATGGCTTCTGGGCAATCACAACTACCTTCGATGGCCAATTCACTGGCGCGAAATTTGGAAAAGTAATTGAAAGCAAATGGCCATATTCATATCAACCACTTCAATCTAAATCTTGGAGCTCATCCCACAACCAAATTCAGTATCAGCAACTTGTGGAAAATTTCCGTCAAGAAATTGCGTCGGGAAATGTTTATCAAGTAAATGCTTGTCGAGTTTTAACCAATCAAAGTAGCGAAAGCATCGTCGGGTTGATGGCAGGTTTTCTAGCAAATAATCCAGCCAAGTTCGCAGGATATTTGCAATTGCCTGGAATCGAGATTGCATCTGCATCTCCAGAACGATTCCTTTCCAGAAATGGTCATGAAATTCTTACTTCGCCAATCAAGGGCACTCGCGCTCCCGGACTCTCGGGCGATTTTCCCGAGAAAGACAATGCAGAGAACATCATGATTGTCGATCTGATGCGAAATGATTTAGGCAAAGTTTGTTTAGATGATTCAGTTCAAGTGCCGAGGCTTTTAGCTGTAGAGGAACTGCCAGGGTTAGCACATTTAGTCAGTGACGTTGTTGGGCAATTAAAAGCAGATGTCACTTGGGCAGATATTTTTAAAGCCACTTTGCCGCCAGGATCTGTAAGTGGTGCACCAAAATCGTCGGCAATTAGATTGATCAAAAAATATGAATTGGTAGAACGTGGACCTTACTGCGGTGCATTCGGCTGGGTTGAGGGCGACAAGGCTGAATTAGCAGTAGCGATACGCACCTTCTGGGGCAATGGGGAACAAATTCAATTTGGCACCGGCGCTGGTATTACTTGGGGCAGCGATCCAGTTAGCGAATGGCAAGAGACCGAATTAAAGGCAGCCCGATTAATTGCAATAGCTAATGGTGAATCAATATGAAAAATATTGGCGATAACTGGGCCAATGGAAGCGGCATATTCGAAACAATAAGAGTCGAAGATGGAAAAGGTTTCGCGTTTCATCGTCATCACTGCAGAGCAAAAGAGACTGCGCTCAAACTTGGGTTTGCAATTCCAGATGAAGAATTCGTAGTTAAAGAGAGTTATCAAGTAATTCAAGCTGAAGATTTCAGATTGGGCAGGATCCGCTGGCACTTTGATTTAAATGGCGAATTCACAATTTCCTATACAGAGTTTGTAGATCCCACATCTCCATCAAAATTAATGATCTTCGATGAACGTAGTTCCGATTTCCAAATAAAGAATAAGGAATATCCGTACAAGAATCTGGAACTTCTAGAGAGAGCCAAAAGTTCTGGATATGACGACGGATTAATTGTCAGAAGTGACGGGCAGATTGCAGAGACTTCAACGGCAACGCTTCTACTTAAGCTATCTGGGAAATGGGTTACACCTCCGCTTTCGAGTGGAATTCTTAATGGCGTTGTTCGTGCATTGGTTCTTGAAGCTGGCCTTGCACAGGTGGAGAGAGTAGATATTGCCGATCTGGAAAAGATTGAATCCGCGCTCTTGCTAACCTCGCTGCGAAACGCGCAGAGCGTTGCTTCTATTGCGGGCCATCAGTTAGCTATAGATAGTGAAAAGTGCGCCGAGATACATAAATTGATGAATGAATTTAAAGGTCGTTAGGTAGACTCTGAGCCATGTCCTATATTTCAATCAAGGTCGATGGCGTTGCCACAAGCGTGGCCGACGATCAGCGCCCTACCCATTTATTTGCAGATCAGAAAGAGATCGTGGTCTGCCGAATTAATGGAGAGTTGAAGGATCTTTGGACCGAACTCAAAGATGGAGATGTCGTAGAAGGCGTTTCAATCTCTTCGCCGGATGGCTTAAATGTGCTTCGCCACTCAACAGCGCACGTTATGGCGCAAGCTGTGCAGCAAGTATTTTCACAGACCCGACTTGGCATCGGTCCGCCAATTAAAGATGGTTTCTATTACGACTTCGATCCAGAGCGCCCATTTAATCCAGATGATTTAGAGAAGCTTGAAAGCGCAATGCGAAAGATCATTAAAGATGGTCAACGTTTTCGCCGTCGTGTAACGACTGAAGCGGATGCGCTAAAAGAATTGGCACACGAGCCTTATAAGTGCGAGTTAATTGGTCTTAAATCAGACCAAGGTGATGAATCTTCAGTTGAAGTTGGCGGCTCAGAGCTAACAATCTACGACAACTTGGGACGCGATGGTCAGCCTGTTTGGTCTGATCTGTGCCGAGGTCCGCATCTTCCTTCTACAAAACATATTCCAGCATTCAAGTTAATGCGCACCGCTGCTGCTTACTGGCGCGGATCTGAAAAGAATCCAATGTTGCAACGTATTTACGGAACAGCTTGGCCATCAGCGGAAGAGCTACAGTCATATTTAGATTTACTTGCAGAGGCAGAGAAGCGCGATCACCGTCGCCTTGGAAACGAATTAGACCTCTTCTCGTTCCCAGATGAAATCGGCTCTGGTCTTGCTGTTTTCCATCCAAAGGGCGGCGTCGTACGCATGGCGATGGAGGATTACTCACGTAAGCGCCATATTGAAGAGGGATATCAATTCGTTTATTCACCGCACTTAACTAAATCAACTCTTTTTGAAGTTTCCGGACACTTGGATTGGTACTCAGAAGGCATGTACCCACCAATGGTTATGGACGAAGAACTTCATGCAGATGGCACAATAAAAAAGCCAGGGCAGAAGTACTACATGAAACCAATGAACTGCCCAATGCATATTTTGATTTACAAATCTCGTGGCCGTTCTTATCGTGAATTGCCATTGCGTGCATTCGAATTCGGAACTGTTTACCGCTATGAAAAATCAGGCGTGGTACATGGTTTAACTCGCGCACGTGGTTTTACTCAAGATGACGCACATATTTTTTGTACCAAAGAGCAGATGCCAACGGAGCTTGATTCACTACTCACTTTCGTCCTCAATTTGCTGCGTGACTACGGATTGCAGGATTTCTATCTAGAACTTTCTACAAAGAATCCAGAGAAGTATGTTGGCGCTGACGAAGATTGGGATGCGGCAACTGATATTTTGCGTAAAGCAGCGGAAGCGCAGAACCTTGAATTGGTAATGGATCCAGGTGGAGCAGCCTTCTATGGTCCAAAAATTTCAGTTCAAGCGAAAGATGCAATCGGTCGTACCTGGCAGATGTCTACCATCCAAGTTGATTTCCAATTGCCACAGCGATTTGAAATGGAATATCAATCAAGCGATGGTTCTCGTCAGCGCCCGGTAATGATTCACCGTGCATTATTCGGTTCTATCGAACGTTTCTTTGGTGTGCTAACAGAGCACTATGCAGGCGCATTCCCACCGTGGCTTGCTCCAGTTCAGGTTATGGCTATTCCAGTTGCAGATGCATTCGCGCCTTATCTTCAAGAGATAGTTTCTGATATGCGACAGCAAGGTATTCGTGCAGAGATTGATTTATCTGATGATCGCATGCAGAAGAAGGTAAGAAATGCACAGATGGAGAAGATTCCATTTATGTTAATTGCCGGCGAAGAAGATCAAGCTAATGGCGCTGTTTCATTCCGATTCCGTGATGGTTCGCAGAAGAACGGCATTCCAGCTAAAGATGCAATCGCAGAAATTCTGCAGACAATTAAGGATCGCAAGCAGGTTTAAATGGAATTCCTCGAAGGTGGAGCAGGAATGCCCGATGCATGGGCACGACTTTGGGCGCCACATCGATTGGGATATATACAAGGTGAAAATCGCCCATTAGATGGCAACGATGTTCCATGTCCATTCTGCGCAATTCCAAGCCGTGAAGATCGCGATGGGTTAATTGTTCATCGTGGCAAAGAGGCTTATGTGGTGATGAATCTTTATCCATATAACCCAGGACATTTGCTGGTCTGTGCCTATCGACATGTTCCAGACTTAACAGATTTAACAGAATCTGAGCGAAATGAAATATTTGCGCTAACTTCACATTCAATGAATACATTGCGAAAGGTTTCTAACCCTGCAGGTTTTAATCTTGGTATGAATCAAGGAGCGATTAGCGGCGCAGGTGTCGCGGCGCATATTCATCAACATGTTGTGCCACGCTGGTCAGGCGATGCAAATTTCATGCCGATTATCGGCCAGACCAAAGTTTTGCCGCAATTATTAACTGATACCCGAGACGCTTTAGCTAGCGCTTGGTAATGATTGCAAGTACTGTTTAACGATATCAACACCTAAATTAAATTCGGGATCATTAAGTAATACTGGAATGGCAGGGAAGAAGATTCCTGAAGCAAAACCATCATTACCCGCAGCTTCTAATTGATTCAGGTATTCTTCTCGAAATTCGGAGACTAACTCAAGATGTTCTGGTTCCGCCTCAGTGATTAAACCAGTTCGATAGTTATTTATTTTCATAGTCTCTAAATCAATCAATGCGCAAGGTGAACCATCATCGTCGTGCAGAACTAGTACCGGTGTTGCAACATCATCCAACAAGCGTTTTGCTAAAACCACAGCATCATCAAAATCTTGCAGGCCTTCGTTAAAGCCAGTGACTACCAAAATACGAGGCATTAAGAATTCATCAAATTCATGCCACAAATCGACAGTGCCTTGATCGACACCAGAACTGGCATTTATTGCAAATATTGCAGCGCTAATTTCTGGTTCAATTTGATTGGAAACACTTGCCCCCAAAGCCTGTGACAAAGCGCTGGTTGCGGCACTGGCGTGACCATAAAGACGCCAATTGTTTCCATTTTCCATAGGGCAAAGCCTACGATGTACCCATGATTAGTTCGCGCATGAAGCCTGCAGTTGTAAAGGTGATCACGCCACTATGTAGAGGATTATTAAAGATCGGGATTACGCCCGACATGATGACAATCACTGGGACAACTTTCGTGGTTCTCGGTTCATGGCTCCTCTTGGCTCAAGGCCATCTTCTTGCGGCTTTAATTATTATTGGATTGGCGCTATTAACGGATTTACTTGATGGAACGATGGCCAGAATTTCTGATCGCGGTGCCAGCACTTGGGGTAATTTCTTAGATTCAACTCTAGATCGAATTGCAGATGGCGCAGTCTTTCTTGGACTTACCTATTATCTATATACAGAGGACGACAATCTATTTATTGTTTCAATGATCTCTGTGGCGGTATCCGGAATTGTGCCTTACGCCAGGGCAAAAGCTGAAAGTTTGAATATTGAATGCAAAGGCGGATTCGCCGAACGTACCGAACGTTTAGTGATGTTGGCCTTCTTTGGAGTACTCCATTTATTAGGCATCGGCTGGGCGCTAGATGCAGGTGTTTGGTTACTGCTCTCACTTTCTGCTCTCACCGTTTATCAGAGAATGGCAATTGTCTGGAGAGCGACCAGAGGTATTGCGTGAGCGCTTATGCCTATTTAATAGGTTGGCGAATAGTTAGATTTTTGCCGGAAAGTTTGGCCTACAAGCTCTTCTATGCAATTGGTGATTACGTTTTTAGAAAAGATGGCCGTAGCATCAAAAGACTACGTTCTAATATGCAACGCGTCAGTGGAAGAACGGGTAGCGCTTTAGAAGAGTTAACCAGAGAAGCTATGCGCTCCTATATGCGTTATTGGTGTGACACATTCCGTATGCCGGATTGGTCTGCTTCAAAAATTGATGCAGAGGTCGAATTAGTAAATGCAGAAGTATTTACCGGTCCTCTCAATGCAGGTAGAGGAGTTGTAGTTGCGCTTCCGCATTCGGGAAATTGGGATCATGCGGCAGCATTCTTTCTAGGACGTGGCTATAAAGCGGTAACTGTTGCCGAAAGACTTAAGCCCGAAAAGGTTTTCCAAGCTTTCTTGCAGTATCGCGAAGATATTGGCCTTGAGGTTCTATCAACAGATATGCGAACTATTCCCACTCTTGTAAAACGCGCCAAAGAGGGATTTATTGTGGCTCTAGTCGCTGATAGAGATTTGAGTGCGCACGGAACTGAAGTTGATTTCTTTGGCGCAACTGCCAAGATGCCAGCAGGACCAACGGCAATTGCGCAAAAAGCGGATGTAGATTTGATTGGGGCTTTCATTATTTACACGGAAAAAGGAATCAAAATCTACTTTGAGAAACTTGAATACTCAGTGCAGGCTGAAGCGGATTTTTTCGCAAAGCATTTGAAAGAACATCCAGTTGACTGGCACATGTTGCAGAGGATTTGGATAAATGATTGAGCGTCAATTAAATATTGGAATCGTCTGTCCGTACGGATGGGATGCTCCAGGTGGCGTTCAAGCGCATATTGCGGATTTAAGAAAGTACTTGGTAGATAAAGGGCACACAGTTTCAGTTTTGGCGCCGACTGCTGAGGAAGAATCACTTCCGGAATGGGTAGTTAGTGCAGGTAAGCCAATCTCAATTCCATACAACGGAGCAGTTGCACGCGTTCTATTTGGCCCCGTAGCTTTTGCAAGAGTTAAACAATGGATCTCAGAGAACGAATTTGATCTACTTCATTTACATGAACCTGCAATACCAAGTATTTCGCTGCTAGCTTGCTGGGCGGCAGAAGGTGCGATGGTTGGCACATTCCACGCCTCAGCTAAAAAGCAGAAGGCCAGCTTTGCAATCGTGCCAATTTTGGAGCCAGTCATTGAGAAACTTTCAGCGCGTATTGCCGTAAGTGAAGCTGCGCGTGAAACCCTAATGGCGCACCTAGATACAGATGCTGTTGTGATACCGAATGGAATCTATGCACGCAAAATGATGGGAAAGGTACGCCCAGAATGGAGCGGCGAAACTCTTGGATTCATGGGACGTTTTAATGAACCACGTAAAGGCTTAAAAGTTTTGATCGATGCACTTCCGATCATTAGCCGCTTCCTGCCAAACGTCAGAGTTTTAGTTGCTGGCCCAGGTAATCCTGATGAATTTTTAGATCAAATTGATCCACAACTACGAAGTCGCATTCAATTCTTGGGTAAATTAACTGAAGAAGAGAAGGCAGATTTCATGTCATCGGTTGGTGCTTATGTTGGCCCAAATACTGGCGGTGAATCATTCGGAATTATCTTGGCAGAAGCACTTGCAGGTGGAGCCGCGGTTGTCGCTTCAGATATTCCTGCATTCGCTGCTGTATTGCAGGATGGAAAATTTGGACGACTATTTAAGTCGGAAGATTCCACAGATTTAGCCAAAGTGATTATCGATCTACTTAGGGATCGAGACGCACGAGATGCGATGGCGAAATCTGGCCAAGAATATGCTCAGAAATTTGATTGGGATGTGGTTGCAGAAAATATCTTTGAAGTTTACGAGATGGCGGTTGTCGGAAAAGGTAAAGTTGGCTTGGTTTCAGATAACAGACCATGGAACAGGATGTGGAATCGCTAATGAAAGATAATGCGCTCTACATCTCTATAGTTCTTCTCATTCTCTGGTATTTATCTTTCACTGCTACACGTTTAGATAGATTGCATCACAGAGTTGAAACAAGTTGGGCTGCTCTGGATAGCTTGCTGCAAAAGCGTGCAGCTATTGCACTTGAAATTGCACACTCGTCTTTTGCTGATCCTGGTTTATCACTAATTCTGAACCAAGCCGCGCATATGGCACGTGAAGCAGATATCTCTGAGAGATCCGAAGCAGAGAGTGGTCTAACTGGATCCCTTGGCCTACTGCTAATAAACGTGCATGATAACGCCGACGACGTATTACTAAATGAGTTAAGCGATATCACCGACAAAATTAGAGTTGCGATCAAATTGCATGTTGAGGCGGTAAACAGAACTCAAATGGTTCGTCGAAAATTGATTGTTAAAACATTTAGATTGGCTGGTCGCGCGCCACTTCCTTCGATACATAAGTTTGAAGAAGATGCGATCTAAATTCCTAGCGGCGCTCTCATTGATTGCGCTTACGGCGTGTGGCGGTGGAACCGTTTCGGCGATCAGCGGTAAAGAAGCTCCAGATGGCCCGATTGTGGTCGTGAAAATTGATGACACAAATGAAGCACACCCACAGGTCGGAATCGATAAAGCAGATTTGGTTTATATCGAACAGGTTGAAGGTGGCTTAGTCAGATTAGCTGCAGTCTTCTCGACGGAAATCCCCGCAAAGATTGGACCTGTGCGCAGCGCGCGAATTTCAGATATAGATTTGATGTCGCAATTTGGCAAAGTGGCATTCTTTTACTCTGGTGCTCAATCAAAGTTATTGCCAGTTATAAGTAACGCAAATCTGCATGACATCGGTGCCGCACACGAATCTCCGACATTGTATGCACGCGATCCAGGTAGATATGCACCGTACGACATGGTGCTAATTGGCGAAGAAGTTGAAAAACGAATTGCTAATTTGGATGTTGCAACTGCCAAAAACATAAAGTGGTCTTTCGGCAAATTGATGAATAAGGGCGTTGCGATCAAATCTGTAAAAGTACATTGGCCAGCTGCCAATTACTTAGCTAAATGGAATGGAGAGAGTTGGGATCTGTCCCATAACGGAAATGCAGATGTCACTAGTGATGGTGTTCAAATTTCTCCGACTACTTTTGTCATCCAAAACGTCGTAATCACCGATTCAATTTATAAAGATAAATTGGGCGGAGTGACACCATTATCTATAACAGTAGGCGAGGGTACTGGTTGGGTTTTACGCGATGGATTTGCAATAAAGGCGGTCTGGAATCGCCCTGATGCACAATCTGGAACAACTTGGGCTGATCTAGATGGCAATGAGATTAAGTTCGCTGCAGGGCAGGTTTGGATAGCGCTTACTGACCAGGCTCCCGAATTTACCTCTCCACCTGCTAAGAAGTAGAATTCCCGACATGGCTGAATACACAGGTACAGCGCGCGTAAAGCGCGGTATGGCGGAAATGCTCAAGGGCGGCGTAATTATGGACGTCGTTGATTCAGAGCAAGCAAAGATTGCAGAAGACGCAGGTGCAGTTGCAGTTATGGCGCTCGAGCGCGTTCCTGCAGATATTCGCGCACAAGGTGGCGTTGCACGTATGTCTGATCCAGACATGATCGAAAAGATTAAGGCTGCAGTTTCAATTCCAGTTATGGCTAAAGCGCGTATCGGTCATTTCGCCGAAGCTCAAATTCTTGAATCACTTGGTGTTGACTACATCGATGAGTCAGAAGTTTTAACACCAGCAGATTATTCAAACCATATCGATAAGTGGGGCTTTAAAGTTCCTTTCGTTTGCGGTGCAACTAATCTTGGCGAAGCGTTACGTCGTATCAATGAAGGTGCAGCGATGATCCGTTCAAAAGGAGAAGCTGGTACCGGCGATGTTTCAAACGCGGTCACACATATGCGCACAATCGGCGGAGAGATTCGACGCTTAACTTCAATGCGCGAAGATGAACTTTACGTTGCAGCAAAAGAACTCGCGGCGCCTTACGAACTAGTTAAGGAAGTTGCTGCAACAGGCAAACTTCCAGTGGTGCTATTTACTGCCGGCGGAATCGCAACACCAGCCGATGCTTCATTAATGATGCAACTTGGCGCAGACGGTGTATTTATCGGATCAGGAATCTTCAAGTCAGGTAACCCAGCACAACGCGCATCTGCATGCGTGAAGGCGACAACTTTCTACAACGATGCAAAGGTTGTTGCCGATGTATCACGTGGACTTGGCGACGCAATGGTTGGTATTAACGTTGCAGATATTCCAGTTCCACATCGCCTAGCCGAGCGCGGCTGGTAACTCTTTCTCTTTCTGAGAGATCTCCATGAATATTGGTGTACTAGCGCTGCAAGGTGATTTTCGTGAACACCTAAAATCTGCAGTCGAATGTGGCCATACCGCACTTGAAGTACGACGCATCAGTGAACTTGAACAATGCGATGCGTTAATTCTTCCTGGGGGAGAATCCACCGCGATTGCTCTTCTTGCAAAGAATTACGGACTTATCGATCCAATCCGCCAGCGCATTGCTGCAGGCATGCCTACTTATGGTTCTTGCGCGGGAATGATCTTGCTCGCCGATCGCATCGTTGATGGCATTGAGGGTCAGATTACATTCGGTGGCATGGATGTGACGGTTCGTCGCAACGCTTTCGGGCGTCAGGTAGATTCATTTGAATCAGAATTAGATTTCGAAGGATCAAGGCTACACGCAGTCTTTATTCGTGCCCCGTGGGTCGAGCAGATTGGTGATGCGGTAGATGTCATCAGTTC